>NZ_JASHCQ010000031.1:0-18971 GCF_047464035.1 Streptococcus mitis | reverse complement strand
ATTGTAGACTATATTGATTACTACAACAATAAACGAATTAAGGTAAAACTAAAAGGACTTAGCCCTGTACAATACAGAACTAAATCCTTTGCTTAAATTAATTGTCTAACTTTTTGGGGTCAGTACACTGAACTCAACTTCTTTTTTAATATCATATAAGCAATATTAGTCCTGCATCTGACGTTTGACCTGATAAGGTAGGTACAAGACTTGTAAAACCAAACCAGCTCCTAGCAAAGCTAGAAGGGCTAGTTTTTCTTGGAAAGTAATCAACCCAACAACTAATTCCACTACTAAGACCAAACTGGTCAATCCTCGAACTACCGCCTGCAAGCCTTTTTCCTTTTGCCCCTTGTCCAGTGGAAAGAGTTGGGTCAAATACTGGTAGTCAAAGGCATGATAGAGGGCCAGCAACTGGAAGAGCAAGAGGTAGTTAAAGAGAACCACCACTGCTGTCGCAATCCAAGCTTGCTCGATAAAGACCTGCGCCAGTATGGAAAGCAAGAGAAGACGGAGACTGAGGGCAAAGAGATCTCCATTTCGCAGATAAGAACGCAGATAGAGATTTTGCCAAATCTTCCCAGGCACCTTCTGAACAGCCTTTAGGATAAAGTCCAGATAGGCACGACGCTTGACGCTGTTTGAAATCCCCTTGACCTGGGTAAAGAGGGCAAAGAAACGAAGCAAGACTTGCTTGCGCTTGCTTTCTTGAGAAATAACATAGTCCCAGTCGAGACCAGTTTCCGTGAAAAATTTACTAGCCTTTTGACGAAAGAGGAAATATTTTCCTACCCCCAATAAAAGCACATAGACCAGAAAAACAGGCAAGCCATAGCCCATGGCTAAAAATAAGGGCGCAAATAACAGCAAGAAAAGAGTCTGGACAAAGAGCCAAAAGACTAGGGAAATGCCAGTTTGACGCTTAAGATGGAGTTTGATTTCCTCTTCTCCGACTAAGAGAAAGAGCTTGTCTGGAGCCTCCATATAGGTGGCAATTCCACCCCAAAGCAACAGTAAAACAGACGTAATTCCTACAAACAAAAGGATCAGCCAATGATTTTCAGGAAAATGTTGCAAGAGTTGACTGTACTGGTAGGCTAAAAATCCCAGCAGAACAAGCAGGAACAAGACAAAGTGGTCATTGAGAACATAGCGCAGATAACCAAGACACTCCTTACGAAAAGCCTGCTTTCTCTTTAAAAACCAGTCTTTCATAGCTCCTCCTCTTTGGTCAGAGCCAAGTAAATATCATTCAAACTAGCCTCAGGCATGTCAAAGGATTCGCGCAGTTGCAGGAGATTTCCCTTAGCACGCACCTCTCCCTTGTGAAGAATGACAAAGGCATCACACATCTTCTCCGCCGAATCCAGCACGTGGGTACTCATGAGAATGGACTTACCCTTTTGCTTTTCCACTTCCAAAAGCTGAATCAAGTCTGCAATAGCCAACGGATCAAGACCAAGGAAAGGCTCATCCACGATGAAAAGACTTGGATCCACCACAAAAGCACAGATAATCATGACCTTCTGCTTCATCCCTTTTGAAAAATGAACAGGAAACCAGTCTAATTTCTGGTCCAAACGGAACATTTTTAGCAAAGGCTCCACTCGATCAAAAGCCACTTTCTGCTCAATACCATAAGCCATGGCAACCGTTTCGATATGCTCTCTGAGGGTCAATTCCTCATACAGACTAGGTGTCTCAGGAATGTAGCCAATTTGCTTGCGGTAGCTGGTCGCATCTTCTTGCAGGGTCAGGCCATTAATATTGATGGAGCCACTATAAGGTGTCAACAGACCGATAATCTCATTGATTGTCGTTGATTTTCCAGCACCATTGAGACCAATCAAACCGACCAACTGCCCACTTTCAACGGTAAAGGACACATCTTTCAAGACAGGGACATGGACATAGCCACCTGTCAGGTTTTTAATTTCTAACATATTTTCTCCAAATCTGGTATAATGTAGCTATATTATATCAAAATTCAATACAGTAGAGGTAGATTTTATGTCAGATTGCATTTTTTGTAAAATCATCGCAGGGGAAATTCCTGCTTCAAAAGTATATGAAGATGAGCAGGTTCTTGCCTTTCTTGATATCTCTCAAGTGACACCAGGACACACCTTGGTCGTGCCAAAAGAACACTATCGCAATCTTTTGGAAATGGACGCTACTAGCGCCAGCCAACTCTTTGCCCAAGTACCAACAATTGCTCAAAAAGTCATGAAAGCTACCAAGGCTACTGGCATGAATATCATTGCCAACTGTGAAGAAATCGCAGGTCAAACAGTATTTCACACCCACGTTCACCTCGTGCCTCGCTACAGTACCGACGATGACCTCAAGATTGATTTTATCACCCACGAACCAGACTTTGACAAACTCGCTCAAGTCGCTGAAACTATCAAAAACGCCTAAGGAGTTGCCATGAAATTATCTAATCTACTGCTATTTGCAGGAGCTGTAGCCGGAAGTTATCTGGTCACAAAAAATCGCCAAGCCATCACAGATGAAGTCTTGAATACCACCGACCGCGTTCAAGCTATCAAGGATGATGTGGATATTATCCAAAACAGCCTACAAATCATTGACCAGCAAAAAGAACTCATCAAGGAATATCAAGAAGACCTGACTTACAAGTTTAAGGTCTTGGAAAAAGATATCCAGACTAGACTAGCTGTGATAAAAGAAACACAGGAAATCGAAGATAAGTAAAAGAGCCACTCGGCTCTTTTTACTTTATTCTCCTTCAAAGGCATCTTTAATATGGTCAAAAAAGCCTTTTTTCTTTGGATTAACTTTTAAATCACCTGCAGCTGCGAATTCTTTCAAGGCTGCTTTTTGGCGTTCGTTCAAGCCTGTCGGTGTTACGACATTAACGGTAACATATTGATCACCAACTGCACCACCACGAAGGCTCGGAGCTCCTTTGCCACGTAGACGGAATTTCTTACCAGTCTGAGTTCCCTCTGGGATAACTAATTCAACATCACCATGAACAGTTGGGATATCAACTGTGTCACCAAGAGCTGCTTGGACAAAGTTGAGGTTGAGATTGTAGAAGATAGTCGTTCCTTCACGTTCAAACTTGTCGCTGGCTTCCACAGAAACCACTACATACAAGTCACCATAAGGTCCACCATTAAAGCCAGCTTCACCTTGGCCTGCTAGGCGAATTTGTTGACCAGTTTCCACACCAGCAGGGATTTTCACATGTACGCTATGAGCTTGTTTCTCATGGCCTGTTCCGTGACAGGTTGTACATGGATCTTTGATTTCTTTTCCGCGACCATGACAGACATCACAGGTTACTTGACGACGCATCATACCAAGCGGAGTCTGCGTATCGACGTTAATAACACCAGCTCCATGACAGCGTCCACAAGTGACTGGACTTGTTCCTGGCTTAGCACCTGAGCCATTACATGTACTACAGCTTGCTTCACGATTGTACTTAACCTCTTTTTCAGCTCCAAAAATAGCTTCTTCAAAGGTCAAGTTTACACGATACTGGAGGTCATCCCCCTGACGAGGAGCATTTGGATTGCGTGAAGCACCGCCTCCGCCGAAGAAACTTGAGAAGATATCTTCAAAACCACCGAAGCCTCCTGCCCCATCGAAACCGCCGAAACCACCAGCTCCACCAAAACCACCGTTGGCTCCAGCAGCACCGTATTGGTCATAGGCAGCACGTTTTTGGTCGTCACTCAAAGTCTCATAGGCTTCTTGAACTTCCTTGTATTTTTCCTCAGCACCAGGCTCCTTGTTGATATCTGGGTGGTATTTCTTTGAAAGCTTACGATAAGCCTTTTTGATCTCGTCTGCCGAAGCGTTTTTTGACACCCCCAGACGATCATAAAATTCAGTATTGTTCATACAAGATACCAAGACCGTAAAATTCGACCGAAAAATAGGAAATCTGACACTGGAGCGATGCTCCTAGACAGATTTATCTTTTTTCCGAGAATTTAGGTCGGCTTCAATTCCTTTCTTTTATATTTAGTAAGAAAGCTCAGAGTGTGAGTTCAATTCCCTGAACACCCTTGTTCCTTTCTATAATTTTCATGTAAATCTTTAGAGGCTGTTTTCTATACTCTGCTTTACTTGATTAAACTCTTCATCTGATAGAGTAAATATCAAATCCTCTTCAGCATACTCGTTCTGTTCTTTAAAATAGTTGTCCGTATTCTCTGCCAACCCTAAACCGAAAATCACTTTTCTTGCAAACTCTTGATGTGCAAAACCGATAGCCGTAATGATTTGTTTATCTTGGACAAGAACTTTCGGTTGGAAATTCTCACGTGGAAGAAATTCAAAATAGTCAAAGAAGTTTTGCCAAATTCCACCTGTAAATTTCGTGTTGTTCAACAAGCCTGCTTTCGCCAATAAAAGGGGCGCTGAAGAAATGGCTACAATTAGGATATCTTGCTCATTAAGACTTCTCAAAAACGAAATCAATTTCTCATCTTGTAGAGCAGGACCTATATTGACCATTCCTGGCAAAATTACACAAGAATAATCTTCTATACAGAGCTGATCCAATGTTTTCGTCGGTTGACAGGGCAAACCATCCTCAGAGACTACCATCGAATTCTCAGAAGCGACATAATCAATCGTGATATCAAAAGACAGAGCTAAAGTACTCGTTAAAGTGGTTATCTCATAAAGAGAAAAATTAGGATAAATGATACAAAGTACTTTTTTCATACGCAACATCCTCTATTTTATCGAAAAACAGAGGCTGGATTGCAACCTCTGTGGATGAGTGAAGTAACTTAAATCAAATTTATTTTGATTTTAAATATCCAATAAGCACACAAACATTTATATATTTTTGTCTCTTCTTAGTATTGGCTATAAAATTCCAATAGATTAGAAGGAAAACACAGACAACCCAAACCATGCCAATTATAAACGATATTATAAATTCTGGTTTTTGTATGGTTGCTGATACTAGTGCTGATACTAGCGCTGACAACAATACTGAAGTAACAAAATTCCTTACCGCCTCATCATTTTTAACACAACTTTCATGCTCAGCTAAAATAATTGCTTTATACCTAGCCAAATACACTACTGGAATATTATCTATAAAATCTTTTGCAGATTCATAACTATCAGCTTTATTACAAAAATCATTATAAACTTTTCGTGTATTTTTTAGATACTCTTCATCCAATACACTCATCTTACTTCTCCGTAAACTCTCCGTCTACGACGTCATCGCCTGCGTTTCCTGTTGCTTGTGCGCCTTCTGCTCCTGCTTGAGCTTGTTGGGCTGCTGCGGCTTGTTCGTAGAGTTTAACAGCAAGTCCTTGAGCTTTTTCGTTCAATGCTTCAAGTTTTGCTTTCATGTCGTCCAAGTTGTTGTCTTCTTGAGCTTTCTTAAGATCATCAAGGGCAGCTTGGGCAGCGTCACGTTCTGCGTCGAAACCTTTTCCTTCAGTTTCCTTGATAGTCTTTTCAGTTGCGAAGATAGCTTGGTCTACTTCGTTACGAAGGTCAACTTCTTCTTTACGTTTCTTATCTGCTTCAGCGTTTGCTTCTGCATCTTTCATCATGCGGTCGATTTCTTCGTCAGTCAAACCTGAGTTTGATTGGATCACAATAGTTTGTTCTTTTTGAGTTCCAAGATCTTTAGCCTTAACAGATACGATACCGTTCTTGTCGATGTCAAATGTTACTTCGATTTGAGGAATTCCACGAGGTGCAGCTGGGATATCTGTCAATTGGAAGCGTCCAAGAGTCTTGTTATCTGCTGCCATTGGGCGTTCACCTTGAAGAACGTGGATATCAACGGCTGGTTGGTTGTCTGCCGCAGTTGAGAAGACTTGTGATTTAGATGTTGGAATTGTTGTGTTACGGTCGATGAGTTTTGTGAAGACACCACCCATTGTTTCGATACCAAGTGACAATGGTGTTACATCAAGAAGGACAACGTCTTTGACATCACCAGTGATCACACCACCTTGGATAGCAGCACCCATAGCAACTACTTCGTCAGGGTTTACTGATTTGTTTGGTTCTTTACCAGTTTCAGCCTTAACAGCTTCTACAACAGCAGGGATACGAGTTGAACCACCAACAAGGATAACTTCGTCGATTTCTGACAAGCTCAAACCTGCATCTGAAAGGGCTTGACGAACTGGAACTTTTGTACGTTCTACAAGGTCACGAGTCAAATCGTCAAATTTCGCACGAGTCAAGGTCATTTCCAAGTGAAGAGGTCCAGCCTCGCCTGCAGTGATGAATGGTAAGCTGATTTGTGTTGAAGTTACACCAGAAAGGTCTTTCTTCGCTTTTTCAGCTGCATCTTTCAAACGTTGCATTGCCATCTTATCAGTAGACAAGTCAATACCGTTTTCTTTCTTGAATTCTGCCACCAAGTGGTCGATGATTTTTTGGTCAAAGTCGTCACCACCAAGTTTGTTGTCCCCTGCAGTTGACAATACATCGAAGACACCGTCACCCAATTCAAGGATAGATACGTCGAATGTACCACCACCAAGGTCGAATACCAAGATTTTTTCTTCTTTGTCAGTCTTGTCCAAACCGTAAGCAAGAGCGGCTGCAGTTGGTTCGTTGACAATACGTTCTACTTCAAGACCAGCGATTTTACCAGCGTCTTTTGTTGCTTGACGTTGAGCATCGTTGAAGTAAGCAGGAACTGTGATAACTGCTTTGGTTACTTTTTCACCAAGGTAGTCTTCAGCGTAACCTTTCAAGTATTGAAGGATCATAGCTGAGATTTCTTGTGGAGTGTATTCTTTTCCATTTGCAGAAACTTTTTCAGAAGTTCCCATTTTAGACTTGATAGAGATAACTGTATCTGGGTTTGTAACTGCTTGGCGTTTTGCAGCGTCACCAACGATAATTTCTCCATTTTTGAATGAAACTACAGATGGGGTTGTGCGGTTTCCTTCTGGGTTTGCGATGATTTTGCTTTCAGTTCCTTCAAGAACTGCTACTGCTGAGTTTGTTGTACCTAAGTCAATACCGATAATTTTAGACATGTGTTTTTCTCCTTGTTAGTTAATTTTCTATTTTTGATATTTCCCTTAAGTGGTGGGGACGTGAGCAACTCCCTCCGGGATTTCATCACTTATTTTTGAGCCTATTGTCTCAAAAATCCCCTGTTTCAGTAGCTTTTGCTACTGAAACTTTCACCACGGTGGGAAATATCTTCCTTGCAAGCCTCCGGCTTGCCTCTTATCTTTCTTCATAGTTTATTGTCGTTTCGGACAAGGTTTTTAAGCGCTCTCTCCTAGTTGTAAACAACTACCATGGCTGGGCGTAGGATACGGTCATGGAGTTTGTAGCCTTTTTGGAAAACTTGGGCGATGGTATCTGCTGGGTGTTCATCGTCTGCTGGGAGAGTTTGGATAGCCATATGGTAGTTATGGTCAAATTCACCGTCAACTGCGATTTCTTCGATTCCTTCATCTTTCAAAGCGTGAATCAAGCTTTCTTGCACCATCTCCAAGCCCTTCTTCACATCATCTGTCAAACCTTCAACTGCGAGTGCACGCTCAAGGTTATCCAAAGAAGGGAGAATTGCTTTTGCCAAGTCCTGACTACGATAACGTTGCAAGTTTTGACGCTCTTCATTGGCACGGCGTTGGATATTTTGCATTTCTGCATGAGCGCGAAGGTATTTATTTTCGAACTCATCTGCACGTTCATTTGCCAAGTCCAATTCAGACTTCTCAGGAGTTGTTTCTTCTACCGTTTCCACAACTTCCTCTTCTTGGACTTCTTCTACTTCTTCATTTTTTATATCTTGGGCCATTTTCGCCTCCTTTAATGATTTCAATCTTAATGTACTTCGTAATGATTACTGCTGAGGTAGCGGTAAAAATCTGTCAACTTCATGGTCAAAACACGGTTGACCACATTGACTTGGTTAATTAGTTGCTGATAATCCAGATTGACGGGGCCGATAATCGCTAGAATTCCAACTCCCCTATAAGGAATGAGGAACTTACTACTAATCACCGCTAGGTCTGCTAAACAAGATTCTTGACTGTCTGCAACACGGACGTTTTGCATCTGATCTTCACGCAACCCCTCACGAATCTCCAGAGCCACCTTTTGCGGTTGGTCAAAGAACTGATAAGCTGCCAGATTGGCAAAATTCAAGAGATTGACCTTCCCCGCCACCACAATGTTTTCGTTGAACATTTCCTTAAAAATGTGTTCAAAGAGATCAATGACATTATCCGTTGTTGTAAAGTAACGCTGGATAATCTGCGGAATCTCCGTCCGAATCTTGTAGTGAATATCTAGAACGGTGTGCCCGAGGAAACGTTCCTGAATGATGCTCTTCAGTTTCAGCAAATCCTCCTGCAAAAAGTTCCTTGGAATCAGAAACTGACTGGTAACCGTTCGAGACTCGTCTAGGGTGAATACTGCCAAGGCTGTATGTTGCCCCAAAACAACAATATCAAAGGCTGTCAAACGTTGCCTGCTCGGCTCAACATCCAGTGCTACTACCGTACAGCCACTCAAGTCTGTCAGCAGGTTAGCAGCCTCTTGCAGAATATCCTCCAATTTGAAGAATTCCTGATCAAAGGCTTTGACAATCTCATATACCTCATTTTCAGCTAGTCGGTCAAAATCCAGTGAGTGTTTCACATAGTACTGAAAACCAGCAACACTTGGCATCCGACCACTTGAAGTATGGGCCTTCTCAAGCAACCCTTGCTTTTCTAGAGCCGCCATGTCATTGCGAATGGTTGCACTGCTAGAGTTAATAGACTCTTGCAAAGCTTTGGATCCGACAGGTTCGTGCGTTTTGGTAAAGATGTCAATAATCAGATTTAAAATATCCTGCTGACGCTCTGTAACCACCTCATCACTCCTCTCTGTCTGATCGATTAGCACTTGATACACTCAAGTGCTAACTTATGATTCTATTATACACCCTTAAAAGAGAATGTCAAGACAAAAACTCAAAAAATTAGCACTCTTTTGCCAAGAGTGCTAAAAATCAGTCTAAAGACCTAGAACCTTACTGTTTATCTACTCGGTATGCCCTTTTAAGCCTTAAATAGCCATGAATTAAATAAGAAATCATAAAGGCATATAGAGCAAAAATGACAAAGAAAGATTGCGACAGTTCTTCTCGAAACAAACTCATACAAACAACAAGACCACCTAAGAAAGTAGCTGCACATGAACGAAATCTATATCGCATAACTTCCCATCTGAGCCCCTTACTCATATAGACTTGATCCTCTGGAAGTATATTAGAAGCCGGTTTACGAAAAATTGAATAAAAACCTCTTTCTATCAATTCCCAACCTCTATTTCTAAAATCTTGCAGTTCATGCTTATATTTTTTAAGAAATCTAGAATCATAGATACGGTAGATGACATCGTCTGGTTGACATTGGTCAAAATAGAACAAACCAAAACGACTCGTTCTATACCTCCAACCTTTCAAGTGCATCTCATGTAAATATTCTTCTTTCTTATCCTCATCAAGAATCGTAAAAATCCGAAATTGTAGTTTGCTTTTCATCATCGCACCTCCAAATTAGAAAACATGCATGGTTTTATTTATCAGATAATTCTTTCCACTTTTGAAACAATCTCCAAAAAATATAAGACATCTGAATCGAATGAACTATCAATAAAACACCATCTATTATAACAATCAAAAACATGTCCCAACTGAAAGAACTATCTCCACTGACAAACTTTGAGAAAACCGGTAGTAGAGCCGAAAAGATAAGCAAAAAGATAAGCAAAATAGGAATCATCCGAATTATTAAAATCCGTTTAACCACAGCTAACTTCCCAGACGCATCATTATAAATTTCAAACTCGGCATCCGACTCAATTCCAGAATGAAGCTTTCTAAAGTAGGAAAAACCATTAAAGTCTGTAATATGCTCCCAGCCACAGTCTTTAAATAGTTGTAAATAGGAGGCTCTCTCTGATTTTTCCATTGGGTAAAAGTCCAACTGATAAGACACTTGCTCAGGGTGACATTTTTCAAAGGTATACTTAACTGCAAACAATAAGATAGAATAGCTTACTTTCCTAAGTTTCCAGCCCTTAGCATGCATTTCTCTAAAGTATAGAGCCTCCCTCTCATAATCCGCAATTGTAAAAATTCGATAAACAATTTTCTTTTCCATCATCCTTCCTCCCGACTGTTTCTGTAGAGTCGTTCAATACGCTTCAATTCAATATCTAAAACTTTTCGTCCCAAGTCTGTAATCTGATAGATTTTCCGTTTTTCCTCTTCTCGGACAAAGGAAATCAAGCCATCCTTTTCCATTTTTGACAAGGTTCCATACATAGTTCCAGGACTGATTGAAACTTGCGAATCTGTCATTTCCCTGACCTTTTGCGTAATACTATAACCATGACCTTCCTTTTGCAGACAGAACAAGATATAAAAACCCGTTTCCGTCATCGGAAGATAAACTCGACGAATCTTATCCGTTAATTCCATTTATAGCTACCTCCTATCTAGTTCGATATATCGCACTTCGTTATATAAAATATATCACACCTCGATATAAAATACAAGAAAAAAGACCACCCTCAGGCAATCTTTCTTCTATATTAGTATTAATAAAGATCTAAATAGTTATCAATTTCCCATTGTGAAACGAAGGTGGCATAACTTGACCATTCGATTCGTTTGGCTTCAAGGAAACTAGTATAGATATGTTCTCCAAGAGCTTCTCTGACAACCTCATCTTCTGTCAAAGCTTTCAAAGCGTTGTGAAGAGTTGATGGAAGGTCTGTAATACCAGCTTCCTTACGCTCTTCTGCTGTCATGATGTAGATATTTTCTTCGATAGGAGCTGGTGCTTCGATTTTATTTTCAATACCATGCAAACCAACCTCCAAAAGAACAGCCATAGCGATGTATGGGTTTGCCATCGGATCCACTGAACGTAACTCAAGACGAGTTCCCATACCACGTGAAGCAGGCACGCGTACAAGTGGCGAACGGTTACGACCAGCCCAAGCAATGTAAACAGGTGCTTCATAACCTGGAACCAAACGTTTGTATGAGTTAACTGTTGGGTTCATGATAGCAGTATAGTTGTAGGCATGCTTGATCAAACCGCCAAGGAAATAGTAGGCAGTTTCTGACAACTGCATTCCTTTCGGATCATTTGGATCAAAGAAGGCGTTGTTTCCTTCTGCATCAAACAAGGACATATTACAGTGCATACCTGATCCAGCAATACCAAATTTTGGTTTTGCCATAAAGGTTGCGTAAAGCCCATGTTTGCGAGCAATGGTTTTAACAACAAGTTTAAAGATTTGAATCTTATCACAGGCACGGAGAACTTCATCGTACTTGAAGTCAATTTCATGCTGTCCAACCGCAACCTCATGGTGACTTGCTTCTACTTCAAATCCCATTTTGGTCAAGACATTGACAATCTCACGACGTGTATTGTCCGCAAGGTCAGTAGGCGCCAAATCAAAGTAGCCCCCCTTGTCATTCACTTCAAGTGTTGGGTCTCCATTTTCATCAAGTTTAAATAGGAAGAATTCTGGCTCTGGCCCAAGGTTGAAGGATTTGAATCCCACTTCTTCCATGTGACGAAGAGCACGCTTCAAATTACCACGAGGGTCTCCTGCAAATGGTTCACCTTCTGTTGTATAGACATCACAGATCAAACCTGCAACACTTCCATTTTCATCTCCCCAAGGGAAGACTGTCCATGTATCCAAGTCAGGGTACAAGTACATATCCGACTCATTGATACGTACAAAACCTTCAATAGAAGATCCATCAAACATAGCCTTATTTGACAAGACTTTATCTAACTGTTCATCTGTAGCAGGAATTTCAACGTTTTTCATGGTTCCCAAAATATCTGAGAACATGAGACGAATAAAGGTAACATTTTTTTCCTTGACTTCACGACGAATATCTGCAGCTGTGATTGGCATGAGTTTTCTCCTTAATGTATAACTACTTGCGGTTGCCTAACCGCGACCAAAAGGTGACCGTACTGAAGCAAAGCGACCCTGTTGGAGGAGTTCATTATGAAGTGCACGACGCACCTCAGTCTGACTCACCGCTTTCTTGGATTTCGCTTCACGTTCAGCATATTTTTTCTTAATGGCAGCGATATTATAACCTTCAGAGATATAATCTTTGATTTCAAGCAGACGATCCATGTCATTCAAGGAATACATGCGACGGTTCCCTTCGTTTCGATCAGGCTTAATCAACTCTTGATCTTCATAATAACGAATCTGACGCGCCGATAGGTCGGTCAACTTCATAACACTGCCGATAGGAAAAACAGCCATATTTCGGCGAAATTCTTTTTCCTTCATTTACAATTTCCTTCTTTCTGTCTATTATAGTCTAAAAAAAGACAAACGTCAATTGATAATGTTATAAAATGTAACATTATTTTTCTTTTTTCTCTAAAATGAGCCGAATACGATCAATATCGTAATTTACGAGAATTGCGACAAAAACTCCCATGAAAGTTTCTGATACACGCGCAAATACGTACAAAATTGTTTCTCCACTCGGAATCGATAGGGTAATGATTAACATAGCTGCTACACCACCAATAACTCCTGCTTTGTTATTCATGGCTACATTTGTCATAATGGTTAACATGGTGCATATTGGAACAACTACTAAGGTTACCCAAAAGGCTTCGTGGAAAAAGGTATTTAATAGGAAGAAGAGGAGGGCATAGAGACCACCGATACTATTTCCTAGAATACGCGAAGTCCCAAAATGGACACTCTTATCAAAACTCTCCCTCAGGCTAAAAACGGCTGTCAAAGCACCAATTTGAAGACCTTTCCAACCAAAAAAGCCAAAAATCAAGAGAACTAGAAAAACAGCAATACCTGTTTTAAAGGTTCGCATACCAAGTTTGAACTGGGATTTATCGAATTTATATTTTTTAAAATAACTCATAATCTCAACTTTCTATTTCCATTTTATCATAAATTGGCTGATTTTATGAGCAATAGTTGAGAGGAAGCGTTTTTATTTTAAGCAAAAGAAAAGAGTAACTTTCGTTCCTCTCTTCTTTGATTTATTTATTAAATCTTATTTTTCTGTCAAGGCTGCAAGTCCTGGAAGAACTTTACCTTCAAGAAGTTCCATTGATGCTCCACCACCAGTAGAGATCCATGAGAATTTATCTGCACGGCCAAGGTTAATCGCTGCAGCAGCTGAGTCACCACCACCGATGATTGATTTAACGCCTGGTTGTTTCACGATAGCGTCCATCACACCGATTGTTCCAGCTTGGAAGTCTGGGTTTTCAAATACACCCATAGGTCCGTTCCATACAACTGTTTTGGCACCAGTCAAAGCTTCGTCAAATTTAGCGATAGATTTTGGACCGATGTCAAGACCAAGGAAGCCTTCAGAAACTGCTTCACCTTCAGTGTCACGCACTTCAGTGTAACCAGCAAATGCGTTAGCTTCTTTTGAGTCAACTGGCAAGATCAATTTACCGTTTGCTTTTTCAAGAAGAGCTTTCGCAACATCCAATTTGTCTTCTTCTACAAGTGAGTTACCGATTTCGATACCTTGTGCTTTGTAGAATGTGTAAGTCATACCACCACCGATAAGGACTTTATCAGCTTTTTCAAGCAAGTTTTCGATAACACCGATCTTGTCTGAAACTTTTGAACCACCAAGGATCGCTACGAATGGACGTTCTGGAGTTTCAACTGCTTCTTGGATGTAGGCAATTTCGTTTTCAAGAAGGAAACCAGCAACTGCTTTTTCAACGTTTGCTGAGATACCAACGTTAGATGCGTGTGCACGGTGAGCTGTACCGAATGCATCGTTTACGAAGATACCATCTCCAAGTGATGCCCAGTATTTACCAAGTTCAGGATCGTTTTTAGATTCTTTCTTGCCGTCAACATCTTCGTAACGAGTGTTTTCAACCAAGAGAACTTGTCCATCTTCAAGAGCGTTGATAGCTGCTTCCAATTCAGCACCACGAGTGACACCAGGGAAAACAACGTCTTGACCCAATTTAGCAGCCAAGTCAGCAGCTACAGGAGCAAGTGATTTACCAGCTTTATCAGCTTCTTCTTTCACACGTCCAAGGTGAGAGAAAAGAATTGCACGTCCACCTTGTTCGATGATGTACTTAATAGTTGGAAGAGCTGCTGTGATACGGTTGTCGTTAGTGATTACGCCATCTTTCAATGGTACGTTGAAGTCAACACGAACGAGGACTTTTTTACCTTTCAAGTCAACGTCTTTAACAGTAAGTTTTGCCATGTTACAAAAACCCCTTTATTTATTTTATTCGAAACTATTATATCACACTTTGGAAATATAAGGAAAGATTTCACAAGATTTTTCGATATTTAATCTTTGTGGCATGCTAGAGTATATTATTTTTGCTTTTTCTAACGAATTTTCTTTCTAAAATCTTAGCTTAACACTTGTTAGATTTACTTTTATCCTTTAAAATAGAATAGGAGAAATTCCGTTATTATTTTTCGGAGGAAAAAGAAATGTCCATTAATTGGCAGGAAATTTTATTTCACTTTTTAGGTGGTCTGGGACTATTCTTATATAGTATCAAGACCATGGGAGACGGTTTGCAACAAGCTGCTGGAGATCGCCTTCGTTTTTACATTGACAAATATACCAGCAATCCGTTCTTCGGTGTGCTAGTTGGTATCGGTATGACGGCGCTAATTCAGTCAAGTTCTGGTGTCACAGTCATTACAGTGGGGCTAGTCAGCGCAGGACTTTTGACCTTGCGTCAAGCTATCGGTATTGTCATGGGTGCCAATATTGGAACTACCGTTACATCCTTTATCATCGGTTTTAAGCTAGGAGATTACGCCTTACCAATGCTTTTCATCGGAGCGATTTGTCTCTTCTTCACCAAGAATCGCTCTATCAATAACATCGGGCGTATCATTTTTGGTGTAGGTGGTATCTTCTTCGCTCTCAATCTTATGAGCGGTGCAATGGAACCTCTAAAAGACCTGCAAGTCTTTAGAGACTATATGGTTGAACTAAGTAAGAGCCCTATTCTAGGTGTCTTTGTCGGAACTGGACTAACCCTACTCATTCAAGCTTCTTCCGCAACTATCGGTATCCTACAGAATCTTTACGCAAGTGGTTTGATTGATCTACAAGGTGCCCTACCAGTCTTGTTTGGTGATAATATCGGAACGACCATTACAGCTATTATTGCTTCTCTTGGAGCCAATATCGCTGCCAAACGTGTTGCTGGTGCCCATGTCGCCTTTAACGTGATTGGTACGGTTATCTGTATTGTCTTCCTTGTACCTTTCACTGGCTTGATTCAATGGTTTGAATCTACACTCAATCTGGCTCCAGAAATGACCATTGCCTTCGCCCACGGAACCTTTAATATCACAAATACTATTATCCAATTTCCCTTCATCGGTGCCTTAGCCTACTTTGTAACCAAGCTCATCCCTGGTGAAGATGAAATTGTGAAGTACGAGCCACTTTATCTTGATGAGCATTTAATTAAACAAGCTCCATCAATCGCCCTCGGAAATGCGAAGAAAGAGCTACTTCACTTGGGAAATTATGCTTCTAAAGCCTTTGACCTTTCTTATAACTACATCATCGACCTTAATGAAAAGGTTGCTGAAAAAGGACACAAGACAGAAGAAGCTATCAATACCATTGATGAAAAATTGACTCGTTACCTTATTACTCTTTCAAGTGAGGCCCTTAGCCAGAAAGAAAGTGAAGTGCTGACCAACATCCTAGATTCATCCCGCGATTTGGAACGGATTGGAGACCACGCAGAAGCGCTAATCAATCTGACTGACTACCTTCAACGGAAAAATGTTGAGTTCTCTGAAGCTGCTTTGCAGGAATTGGCTGATATCTATCAAAAAAACACTGGCTTTATCAAGGATGCCCTTGATAGCGTGGAAAACAATGATATTGAAAAAGCTCAAAGTCTGATTGAACGCCATAAAGAAATCAACAATATGGAACGTGTTCTCAGAAAGACTCACATCAAACGCCTCAACAAGGGTGAGTGTTCAACACAAGCTGGGGTCAACTTTATCGACATCATTTCCCACTATACTCGTGTATCTGACCACGCCATGAACCTTGCTGAAAAGGTCATCGCTGAACAAATCTAAGATCCAAGAAGCTATCCTAAATAGGATGGCTTTTTTCTTTTCCTAATCAAGAATTGCTTTTTTACATATAGAAAAATGCTTTGATTCACAATGGAATCAAAGCATTTTAAAGAGTTCCCCATACATAATCGCAGAAGCTGCGGTTCCTCTGTACTTAGCTTCTTCTCTTTTGATAAAGCGAGCCAAGTTGAGCAGCTCAGGTGCCGGATGTTTGGGATTTAGGAGCAATTCACGATTGACCAGGCCTGAGAGACGAACTGCCAACAATTGCTCATTTGTAGTAGGCAGTTTTTTAGCAGTCTCTAGGAGAGCAGCAACTAAATCTTCACTCAAATCATGTCGAGCATGATTGTAAAGATCTTTTATAAGGCTTTCTAGGTTTGGTTCTACCATCCCTACCACCTCCCTTATGGTTTAATAATTTTTAATCAAATCAACCGTTGAACGATCCAATTTCTTCACCAAGGCTTGCAAGAAAGCTTGAGCTTCTAGGAAGTCATCCATTGCGTAGAGGGTTTGGTGAGAATGGATATAACGAGCGCAGACACCGATAGTTGTTGATGGGACACCACCATTTTTCAAATGAGCTGCGCCAGCGTCTGTTCCGCCTTTACCACAGTAGTATTGGTACTTGATTCCAGCTTCTTCAGCCGTTGTCAAAAGGAAATCCTTCATCCCTGGGAGAAGCAAGTGACCTGGGTCGTAGAAACGAATCAAGGTTCCATCTCCAATCTTGCCTTGACCGCCATAAACATCACCAGCAGGTGAGCAGTCAACTGCTAGGAAAACTTCTGGGTCAAACTTAGTTGTGGAAGTATGAGCACCACGAAGACCAACTTCTTCTTGGACGTTAGAGCCAAGATAGAGTTCATTTCCGAGTTTTTGACCTGAAAGGGCTTCTGCTAGCTCACTCACCATAAGAACACCGTAGCGGTTGTCCCAAGCTTTTGAGATGATATTTTTTTCATTGGCTGTCAAGATTGCAGAACTATCTGGTACGATGGTGTCGCCAGGACGGATACCAAAGCTTTCAGCCTCAGCCTTGTCCGCAAAACCGCCATCAAAGACGATATCTGCAATAGCTGGCATAGTTGGTCCACCCTTTCCGCGAGTCAAATGTGGAGGGACAGAACCCGAAATCACAGGAATTTCACGACCGTCACGAGTCAGGAGTTTGAAACGTTGGCTGCTAACCACCATAGGATTCCAACCACCGATTTCTACGACACGAAAAGTACCATCTGGCTTGATTTCGCTGACCATAAAACCAACTTCATCCATGTGAGAAGCGACCAAGACACGCGGTGCATCCGCAGCTTCTGAATGTTTAATCCCGAAAATACCACCCAAGCCATCTGTCACCACTTCATCCACGTGTGGTGTCAACTTTTCACGAAGATAAGCACGGACAGGCGCTTCATGACCTGAGATCGCAGCAAGTTCTGTTACTTCTTTGATTTTTGAAAATAATGTTGTCATTTCAGTTCCTTCTTTCTTTCATCCATTTTACCACTTTTTATAGGAGAAGGATAGCGGGAAGGTGGATTTATCTTAGTCTTACTGTATCTTATAAAAAGCTTGTATTTTCTTGCATGTGAGGTGAAATCTAAGAACTATTCCAAGATCAACCAAACTATTAATTTCCAAACATAAAACAATCCAATGCTATATTTGTTCAATTTTTTCATGAAATTTCCAGAAAATAGTTGACTTTGCCTTCTTATTTCTTTAAAATAGTACAAAACTAGGAAAAGGAAAAAATCATGACCAAAACAATTCTTGTTACAGGTGGAGCTGGCTATATTGGCTCCCATACCGTTAAAGCTCTTTTAAATGCTGGCTATCAGGTACATGTTCTAGATAATCTCTCTACAGGAAATCGTTCGGCTGTGGATAGTCGTGCTAGCTTTAAGCAACTAGATGTTTATGATTCTAGTGCTCTAAAAGCTTACTTAGAAGAAAATAAGATTGATGCTGTTCTTCATTGTGCAGGTGAAATTGTTGTGAGCGAAAGTATTGAAAACCCAAGTAAATACTTCACTGCCAATGTTGCTGGTATGAACCAAGTTCTCAAAGTCTTATCTGAAGTTGGCATTCAAAAAATCATGTTCTCTTCGACTGCTTCCCTCTATGGTAATAACTGTATTGACAAGCCAGCAACTGAAGATACCCTGCTCGACCCTGTCAATCCTTATGCAGAGACAAAACTGATGGGTGAACGAATGATTTACTGGATGGCCAATCGCTACGACTGGAAATATGTCATTTTCCGTTACTTTAATGTTGCTGGAGCTGAAATGGATGCTTCAAACGGTCTGCGAGTGAAAAATCCAACTCATATCATTCCCAACATCAACAAGACCGCATTGGGACAAAATGATAGCCTGAAAATATTTGGAGATGACTATGATACACGTGATGGTTCATGTATTCGAGATTACATTCATGTCTTGGACCTTGCACAGGCTCATGTTAAAGGAATGAACTACCTATTTCAAGAAAACAGTTCTTCTCAAATCTTTAACTTAGGAACTGAAAAAGGCTATACCGTCAAAGAAATCTTTAAAACTGCTGAAGAATTACTGAATCAAAAAATACCACACGAAATTGTTGCTCGTCGTGCTGGTGACCCAGCTAGCGTCCTAGCAGACGCATCAAAAGCTAAAAAATATCTTGATTGGAAGGCTAGCTACTCCCTCGAAGATATTATGGCTCTTTGTCAACTGTAGTGGGTTGATGAAAAGCTAAGCTCGAGAAAGGACAAATTTCGTCCTTTCTTTTTTGATGTTCAGAGAGATAAAAATCCTTTTTTTGAAGTTTTCAAAGTTCCGAAATCC
>NZ_JASHCQ010000030.1:0-19233 GCF_047464035.1 Streptococcus mitis | reverse complement strand
GATGAAATCAAGCATTAGTAAAACCAGTGGAACTTACCCTGACACGGATTTCCACTGGTTTTTAGGATTTTTATCAGACTAACTTCCACTTCTACTAGCGGTGGAACTTAGTTTGCGAATTTACCCTAAATCATGCCTGTTTTCACAAGTCAAGAATTGTTTGTATCCCCTTTCTTCTCAAACTTTCATCAACTCTTGTGCATTTCCTTGAAATTTTCTGAAAAAAGAGTAAACTGGTATGCAAGAAGTCTATTTCGTGGAGTTTAGGATGAAATTATATGTTCAATTAATGATTCTCTTTGTGATTTCTCTAATCGGTGAGGGGATCTCTAGTTTCTTTCATTTGCCCATCCCAGGCAGTATTATAGGTTTGATTATTCTTTTTCTAGCCCTACAATTCAAGTGGCTGAGAACTAGGCATGTCAACATGGTGGGGAATTTCTTGCTGGCCAATATGACCATTCTCTTTTTGCCACCAGCAGTGGGAATCATGGAAAAGTTTGATGTGATTGCTCCCTATCTTTTGCCCATTGTTTTGATTGTCTTTTTTGCGGCTGTTATCAATATTATCCTCATTGCCTTGGTGGTTCAGTTCATCAAGAGACGGTTTGAGGGAGATTATGAGAAAGGAGATGCCAAATGAGTGAATTTGTTTCCAATCCCCTGTTTGGGCTTGCCCTGTCTATCTTAGCTTATCTAGTGGGAATGCTGATTTACAGACGTTTTCCCCATCCATTGACAACGCCCTTGCTTTTGTCAGCTGTTTTCATTATCATCTTTTTAAAGGTGACGGGGATTTCTTACCAAGATTACTACCAAGGTGGGGTTTATCTGAATAATTTGATTGTCCCATCGACAGTGGCTCTAGGGATTCCGCTTTATAAGAGTTTTCACTTGATGAAGCACCATGCTCGCAGTATTCTCTTTGGTAGTCTGTTAGCTGTAGTGGTTAATACCTCTTTCACAGCACTTGTGGCTAAAATCTTTGGCATGGACTTTTTCCTAGCCATTTCTCTCTTTCCTAAGTCAGTGACAACCGCCATGGCAGTGGGGATCACAGAAAAATTGCAAGGTTTGACGACTGTGACTTTGGTTGTCGTAGTGGCGACTGGGATTTTAACCAGTGTGATCGGCCCAACACTTTTGAAGTGGTTGAAAATTGATGATCCAGTAGCTGTTGGTCTTTCCCTTGGAGGAACAGGTCACGCGGTCGGAACAGGAACAGCATTTCGATACGGCTCTGTAGCAGGAGCCATGGGTGGCTTGGCTATCGGTGTCACCGGTATTCTCTATGTCTTCGTCAGCCCCATTGTAGCCAGTTTGATATTGAGTTAAAAAGCAAGGAATTTGAGTTCCTTGCTTTTTAAAATTGTATGTTATAGAGTATTACTTTTCTTTGCTTAGGTGAATGACTTGGTCATAGTGTTTTAAGTCTTCTTCTGTGTAGTGGTGAATGACTTCAATAACTGTTTGAGGTAGGGAGAAGAGCAGGTCACTAATCTTTCTGCTATTTTCCAAGTCAAGATTGGCCTTAATCTCATCGGCTAAGATGAGTTGGCTATCATGGTAGAGGGCGCGGGCGATTTCTAGGCGTTGTTTCTCGCCACCAGACAGACTGTCGTTGCTGAGGGGGCGATTTTTCAAATGTTCTAATTCTGTTTTTTTGAGTATATGATTCAAAGTCTCTGGACTTTTATCCAGTCCTAGAAGGATATTGTCTTCCAGAGAGAGCGTGTCAAAGTAATGGCTATCTTGGAGGATATAGGAACTAATGCCCGTGATTTCTTGACGGGACAGGTTCTGACCAGCAAAGCTAATCTGTCCACTTGTTGGTATCTCTTCTCCATGAATGATATTGAGCAGGGTTGTTTTACCAGAGCCACTTTCGCCGATAATGGCAATTTTTTCTCCTTGCTTGATGTGCATGGAAATCGGAGACAGGAGGCTATTTCCATCTTTTTCTAGGGAGATGGTGTTAAGCTGGATAGGGAAAATATTTTCTATGCTTCTAGGCGAGATGGAGTCAGACTGGTCCAAAAGTTTTTGGTATTTGTTAAGAAGAGTTTGAGTCGCTTTTCGAGTGTTGGTAAAGTAGGCCAACTCTTGGAATTGATAGCCGATATTATGGGAAACCAGATAGATGGCCACAAAACTAGCCGCATCTAAATAATTATAGTAGGTCATAAAGCCACCGATAACGATAGGTGTGACAGAACAAAAGGCATCGATGCTATTGATTAAGAGACTGTTTAAGGTTCGTTGTTTTTCATAGTTGATTTCGGCATCTAGACTGGTTTGTAATTGCTTTTGATAGTGAGCAAAAAAGTAGTCTTGCCCCTGATAATGGCGAATTTGTTGGCTACCACCAATAAAATTTGTCAAGCTTGATAAGTAGCTCTGGTTAACAGTTGACCGCTTTTCAGAAAGTGAATCTAAGCGCTTTGATCCGATAGCACTGCAGAGGACAGGAAAGGAGTAGAAGAGGATGAAAATCAAGCCCAGGTAAAAATTGGTCCATAGGGCATAGAGAATGGACACAGTGGTGAAACCAAGAGAAGAAATAATGATAACCGTTGGCTCAATATAGCTTTCTTCCAGTTGCTTGACGTCGCTTTCTAGGTCGGACAAAATATCCTTTTCATCAATCTCATAACTGTTTAAAAATCGCTTGAAAATAGCACTCTTGATTCCATATTTGAAATCAGTAATTAAACGGGCATAGTAATAGCGTTTCCCAGCCAAACCTAGTAAGAGGATGAGATTACCAAGGATTCCTAAAATCAAAACTTTCCAAAGAAGGCCTAGTTCTTGATTGGTAAAACTGGCAACAATATTTTGAACAAGGGCTGGCGTGATAATCGCTTCCAGCCAGGTAACGGCAATAGAAAAGAAGTAAAGTAAGAGGTGTTTCTTAGTAACAAATCTTCTCAGCATAAAGAGTTGACCTCCTTATCGATATATATGTAATCAGTTTTTAATCTATTATACTCCTTTATCTCAAATACTTCATATAAAAATGTAAATTTTGAGGACGTAAAAAAGCCTAGCGAGTTATTGTCGCTAGACTTTAAAACTATTGCAAATTAACCTTGTTTTTCAAAATGTGATAAGTTCCTAGATAGTAGATGGCTATAAGAATAACTTCTTCCAGAATAGTCATGATAATACCCATCTGGAACTGATCAGCCCCTCCTGTGGTTGATGGGAAGTAGAAACCAGGGTTAGAACGATAGAAGAGTTCAATAAAGCCAACGACGATTTGGATACCAATGTAGGCTACAATTGACAGTGCGGTACGGTATTCATTGAAAAGCTGTCCAATGGAAATAGCCAAGTAGATGCAGAGGATTCCAGAAATAGTATTTAGTAGGAAGGATACCCCCATAAGAGAGAGTTGAGGAAGATGTGTTTCTATAAATGGAATCAAGTCAGAAGTTGCAAACCAATCTGGAGCCGTTAGGGTCAGAACAATGAAAGCACTGATTGCTAGTACAGTAGTACTGACAATAGACCAGATAAAGGCACCGACTAGTTTGGCTGAGATGATATAATGTTCAGAAACTGGCAATGTCAAAGTCAGATAACCTTGTCGGTCATAGACACTACCTTTGAAGCGTTTAATAATCAAGAAGATAGTTGAAATCACAAGTGTAACCATCAAACCACCAAAGACAGTGGATAGAAAAAATAGCATAGTAGCCTGACTTTCTTGGTAAGGTAGATTTTTAAAGCCTTGTGTCTGTATTCCGATAAAGGCAGAAAGGGCTAGAACGGCAGCGTAGAGGGCTAAATACCACTTGTTAACATTTTTAAATTCGTAGCGAACTAAATTCCAAAACATAATAATCTCCTTTGCTTAGGCCTTAAATTCCTGACGGAAGAGTTGGTCAATGGATTCACCTGACTCATAGCGAATATCATCTACATTTCCTTGACGGACGACTTTTCCGTCTTTTAGGAAGACAATTTCATCCAAAATTGGTTCGATATCAGAAATCAAGTGAGTAGAAATCAAAACGGTAGAAGTTGGGGAGTAGTTGTTGATAATGGTATTGAGGATATACTCACGGGCTGCTGGATCCACCCCACCAATGGGTTCGTCTAGAACGTAGAGACGAGCATCACGGCTCATAACCAAAATCAGTTGTACCTTTTCCTTATTCCCTTTTGATAATTTCTTGAGACGACTATTTTCATCAATGCCAAGATCCGCAAGCAGATGATGGGCACGTTCAAGATTGAAATCTTTATAGAAGGTCTTGAAGTAGGTTAGGGCTTCTTTGACCTTCATTTGCTCATTGAGATAGGTCGTATCCGGTAAATAAGCCACAATAGCCTTGGTTGCTGGACTTGGATCCATGTCGTTGATGAGGACACGTCCTTGATCTGGTTGTAAGAGGCCATTGATTAGTTTAATCAGGGTTGTTTTCCCTGAGCCGTTTGGTCCAAGGAGACCAACAATTTTTCCAGCTGGGATGTCAAGAGAAACATTTTCAAGGGCTGGGGTTGCTCCATATGATTTAGATACATTTTCAAATGCTAATAATGACATAGGCTTAAACTCCTTTAATATAATCGCCGACTACGCCTGGTAGTTCTTCTTTTTCATAGCCAAAATGGGTCATGGAGGAAACGAAGTGTTCCAATTCTTCTTCTGATAATTGTTTGCGAGATTGGGCGATTAGCTCCTTATCCTCAGTTACAAATCGTCCAGTTGTTCGCTTGCTGTAGACAAATCCTTCTCGTTCAAGGTCTGACAAGGCTCTTTGGATGGTGTTGGGATTGACACCAGCCTCGCTAGCTAGCTCTCTCACGGTTGGAAGTTGTTGATTGGGTTCCAGTGTATGGGAAACAATCTGAAGCTTGATTTTCTCCATAATCTGTAAATAAATGGGTTTTTTGTTGTCAAATGTCCAGGACATCTTGGTCTCCTTTCTTTTATCTCTTTGTCTTAATTAAATAATACAACAAAACAAAAAACTTGTCAAGCAAAAAGAAGTATTGTTTTGGGAATCGCTTAAAAAATGGTATAATGAAAAGAAAACGATAAGGAGGGAAAGGATGCGTTGTCCAAAATGTGGGGCTACCAAGTCAAGTGTTATCGATAGTCGCCAAGCAGAAGAAGGGAACACTATTCGTAGAAGACGTGAGTGCGACGAATGCCAACACCGTTTTACAACCTACGAACGAGTAGAAGAAAGAACCTTAGTGGTTGTTAAAAAAGATGGCACACGGGAACAATTCTCCAGAGATAAAATCTTTAATGGGATTATCCGCTCAGCCCAGAAACGTCCTGTGTCAAGTGATGAAATCAACATGGTAGTCAATCGTATCGAACAGAAACTCCGTGGTCGAAATGAAAATGAAATTCAAAGTGAGGACATTGGTTCACTCGTCATGGAGGAGTTGGCTGAATTGGACGAGATTACCTATGTACGTTTTGCCAGTGTCTATCGTAGTTTTAAGGATGTCAGTGAGTTAGAGAGCTTGCTCCAACAAATCACCCAGTCCTCTAAAAAGAAAAAGGAAAGATAAATGAAGCCAATTGACCGTTTTTCTTATCTAAAGAATAATCGGGTGTCGCAAGATACCTCATCTCTGGTACAGTGCTACCTCCCGATTATCGGTCAGGAGGCACTGAGCCTTTATCTTTATACAATCAGTTTTTGGGATAATGGTAGAAAGGAATATCTTTTTTCAAGCATTCTCAACCATCTCAATTTTGGGATGGACAGACTTTTAAAATCTTTGAAAATCCTATCTGCTTTCAATCTCTTGACCCTCTATCAAAAGGGGGATGTTTATCAGCTAGCTCTCCATGCTCCTCTATCTAGTCAAGACTTCTTAGAGCATCCTGTTTATCGCAGACTTTTGGAGAAAAAGATTGGCGATGCAGCTGTAGAGGATTTGAAAGTTGAGAGTGCTGAGGGAGAAGAAATATCTGTCTCACTCAATCAAGTCTTTCCAGATTTGGCAGAACTAGGAAGTCAAGAAGACCTTAGTCTCAAGAAGAAAGTGGCCAACGATTTTGACTTAGACCATTTTCGTCAGCTTATGGCTCGAGATGGACTTCGCTTTGCGGATGAACAGTCTGATGTCTTAAACCTCTTTGCCATTGCCGAGGAGAAGAAATGGACTTGGTTTGAGACCTATCAATTGGCCAAATCAACAGCTGTTTCCCAGGTTATTTCAACCAAACGCATGCGGGAAAAAATTGCTCAAAAACCTGTTTCCTCTGATTTTAGTCCTAAGGAAGCAACCATTATTAAAGAAGCCAAAAGTAAAACTGCCCTGCAGTTCTTAGCAGAAATCAAACAAACACGCAAGGGGACTATTACCCAAACAGAAAGAGACCTCTTGCAACAGATGGCTGGCTTGGGCTTGCTGGACGAAGTCATCAATATCATTCTCTTATTGACCTTTAATAAGGTGGATTCGGCAAATATCAATGAGAAATATGCCATGAAGGTAGCCAATGACTATGCCTATCAAAAAATTCATTCGGCAGAAGAGGCAGTTCTTCGGATCCGTGAGCGTGGGCAGAAGAGTCAGGCTCAAAAAAGCAGTAAATCCAGTCCTGCCAAGTCCAATGTACCCAAGTGGAGTAACCCAGATTATAAGAATGAAACCAGCGAGGAAACTCGTCTGGAACTAGAACGTAAGAAACAAGAACTATTAGCACGATTAGAAAAAGGAGGAGATTAGATGGAAAGTGTCGGAGACGTACTCAAACGTCAACCTAGCCGTTTTCATTATCAAGATTTGGTCCAGAAAATCATGAAGGATCCTGATGTTGCGGCCTTTATCCAGCAAGAATCCTTGACTCCAGAGGAATTAAATCGCAGTATCTCCAAGTTTAATCAGTACATCACTGAGCGTGACAAGTTTCTCCGTGGTGATACGGATTATATTGCCAAAGGCTACAAGCCGATTTTGGTTATGAATCATGGCTATGCGGACGTTTCTTACGAAGAAACTCCTGAACTAATCGCAGCGGAAAAAGAAGCGGCTATTAAGAATCGCCTCAAGTTAATCAATCTACCAGCCAGTCTCAGGAAAGCTAGTTTGGCTCAAGTTGACTTGGATGATTTGGGTCGCTTGCCAGTTTTTGAAAAGCTATTAGCCTTCGTGGAGCAATATCCAACTATTCGAAAAGGTATTTACTTATATGGAGACTTTGGTGTGGGTAAAAGTTTCATGGTGGCTGCCTTGGCCCATGATTTGTCAGAAAAACGTGGGGTTTCATCAACCCTTCTTCACTATCCTAGCTTTGTCATTGATGTCAAAAATGCAATCGGTGATGGCAATGTGAAGACCTTGGTGGATGAGCTTAAGCTTTCTGAAGTCCTGATTTTAGATGACATTGGTGCCGAGCAGTCAACAGCTTGGGTGCGTGACGAAATCCTGCAGGTCATTCTCCAATACCGTATGCAGGAAGATTTACCGACCTTTTTCACATCCAACTTCAACTTTGATGATTTGGAGCAGCATTTCGCTAAAGGGAAGCATGGAAATGATGAAACCTGGGAAGCTAGAAGGGTCATGGAACGCATCCGTTATTTGGCTGAGGAGACTCGTTTAGAAGGAGTAAACCGTCGATGACAGAAACAATCAAATTAATGAAAGCTCACACGTCAGTGCGCAGATTTAAGGAGCAAGCCCTTCCTCAAGAAGACTTGACTGAAATCCTGACAGCAGCTCAGATGGCTTCATCTTGGAAGAATTTCCAATCCTACTCTGTGATTGTAGTACGAAGTCAAGAAAAGAAAGATGCCTTGTATGAATTGGTACCTCAAGAAGCCATTCGCCAGTCAGCTGTTTTCCTTCTCTTTGTCGGAGATTTGAACCGAGCAGAAAAGGGAGTACGACTCCATACCGATACATTCCAACCTCAAGGGGTGGAAGGGCTCTTGATTAGTTCGGTCGATGCGGCTCTTGCTGGACAAAATGCCCTGCTGGCAGCTGAAAGTTTGGGCTATGGTGGTGTTATCATTGGCTTGGTGCGGTACAAGTCAGAAGAAGTGGCAGAACTCTTTAATCTGCCTGACTACACCTATCCTGTCTTTGGGATGGCACTAGGTGTGCCAAATCAAGAACATGAAGTCAAACCTCGCTTGCCATTGAATCAAGTGGTGTTTGAGGAAGAATATCAAGAACAGTCAACCGAGGTAATCCAAGCTTACGACCGTGTACAGGCTGACTATGCTGGAGCGCGTGCGACCACAAGCTGGAGTCAGCGTCTAGCAGAACAGTTTGGTCAAGCAGAACCAAGCTCAACTAGAAAAAATCTTGAACAGAAGAAGTTATTGTAGAAAGTGAGAAATTATGGCCCTACCAACTATTGCCATTGTAGGACGTCCCAATGTTGGGAAATCAACCCTATTTAATCGGATCGCTGGTGAGCGAATCTCCATTGTAGAAGATGTCGAAGGAGTGACACGTGACCGTATCTATGCAACGGGTGAGTGGCTCAATCGTTCTTTTAGTATGATTGATACAGGAGGAATCGATGATGTCGATGCTCCTTTCATGGAACAAATCAAGCACCAGGCAGAAATTGCCATGGAAGAAGCCGATGTTATCGTCTTCGTCGTGTCTGGTAAGGAAGGAATTACCGATGCAGACGAATACGTAGCCCGTAAACTTTATAAAACCCACAAACCAGTTATCCTCGCGGTTAACAAGGTGGACAACCCTGAGATGCGAAATGATATCTATGATTTCTATGCTCTCGGTTTGGGTGAACCACTGCCTATCTCATCTGTCCATGGTATCGGTACAGGGGATGTGCTAGATGCGATTGTGGAAAACCTTCCAAATGAATATGAGGAAGAAAATCCAGATGTCATTAAGTTTAGTTTGATTGGTCGTCCAAACGTTGGAAAATCAAGCTTGATTAATGCTATCTTGGGCGAAGACCGTGTCATTGCTAGTCCCGTTGCTGGAACAACTCGTGACGCCATTGATACCCACTTTACAGATACAGATGGTCAAGAGTTTACCATGATTGATACGGCTGGTATGCGTAAGTCTGGTAAGGTTTATGAAAATACAGAGAAATACTCTGTCATGCGTGCCATGCGTGCTATTGACCGTTCAGATGTGGTCTTGATGGTCATCAATGCGGAAGAGGGTATCCGTGAATACGACAAGCGTATCGCAGGATTTGCCCATGAAGCTGGTAAAGGGATGATTATCGTGGTCAACAAGTGGGATACTCTTGAAAAAGACAACCACACTATGAAAAACTGGGAAGAAGATATCCGTGAGCAGTTCCAATACTTGCCTTATGCACCGATTATCTTTGTATCAGCTTTAACCAAGCAACGTCTCCACAAACTTCCTGAGATGATTAAGCAAATCAGCGAAAGTCAAAATACACGTATTCCATCAGCTGTCTTGAACGATGTCATCATGGATGCCATTGCCATCAATCCAACACCGACAGACAAAGGTAAACGCCTCAAGATTTTCTACGCGACCCAAGTGGCAACCAAACCACCAACCTTTGTTATCTTTGTCAACGAAGAAGAACTCATGCACTTTTCTTACCTGCGTTTCTTGGAAAATCAAATTCGCAAGGCCTTTGTTTTTGAGGGAACACCGATCCATCTCATCGCAAGAAAACGCAAATAAAAAAGTAGAATCTGGAATGACATTTCCAGATTTTTTTGATAGAATGAAGTTGAAGAAAACGCTATCAAAAAGAGGTGTCGATGATGAAACTGTCCTTTAATTGGTTTCATTTGATACTCTTATTTCCTTATTTTTATTTTTTCTATTGGATAGACAATGCTGACAGAAACAGTAAAATTTTCCCCATCTTCTACTATTTTTACTGGATTTATATTTCCCTTTTAGCTCTGTTTAGCTTGGATATGACAATTTTTTCATTCTTATTTTTCCCTTTTGTTCTGAGCCATGATTCAGATGCTAGTACTTGGGGTGTTGGGTTGATTTTGATAGTCATATCTCTAGGCAGTGACTGGTTAGATTATATCTTTTTCAAAAAAATGTTTCGCTTGAGACGGGAACTAGGACAATCTAAAGGCGAAAGGCATTGATTTATATCGGTTTCTATTTATAGGAGGTAGCTTATGGTACATCTAACATCATTTATTACACGCTATTCTAAGGTCTATATTGGTTTAGTTCTGTTGATCTGGATTGCTTTCTTCTTTCTTCCTTGGGGCAGTCCGATTCTGGGGGGAAAGATTGACCTCTTTATCATGCAGAAAATCTTGCTAGTTTTTGGAATTCTGTCCATTTTGATGGCCTTGCTGTCCAAGAAAGTCAGTCTCTTTGTTTTTGGATTGATCTGCTGTCTTTCTCTTTGGATTAACTTATTTATCCTATTTGCTATTTTGCCGATTTTTGGCAATTAAAGTATCATAAAAGTCAGAGAGGTTAGCTTGGAAACTAGCCTCTTTTTCCTTTTCAAAATGGGGATTCTTCCTTGAAAATAATCAGTAATTGTGCTAAAATTAAAAGAACATTCTAAAATATTCGGAATTTAAAGTAAGGAAAAACATGGCTAATATTTTAAAAACAATTATCGAAAATGATAAAGGAGAAATCCGTCGTCTGGAAAAGATGGCCGACAAGGTTTTCAAATACGAAGACCAAATGGCTGCTTTGACTGACGACCAACTAAAAGCAAAAACAGTTGAATTTAAAGAACGTTATCAAAATGGAGAATCACTAGATTCATTGCTTTATGAAGCATTTGCGGTTGTCCGTGAGGGTGCCAAACGTGTCTTAGGTCTCTTCCCATATAAGGTTCAGGTCATGGGTGGAATCGTTCTTCACCATGGTGATGTGCCAGAAATGCGTACAGGGGAAGGTAAAACCTTGACTGCGACTATGCCGGTATACCTCAATGCTCTTTCAGGTAAAGGGGTTCACGTAGTTACGGTCAATGAATACCTATCAGAGCGTGACGCGACTGAGATGGGTGAATTGTACTCATGGCTTGGTTTGTCAGTAGGGATTAACTTGGCTGCCAAATCTCCAATGGAGAAAAAAGAAGCCTATGAGTGTGATATTACCTACTCAACCAACTCAGAAATCGGATTTGACTACCTTCGTGATAACATGGTCGTTCGCGCTGAAAACATGGTACAACGTCCGCTTAACTATGCCTTGGTCGATGAGGTTGACTCAATCTTGATTGACGAGGCCCGTACACCTTTGATTGTATCAGGTGCTAATGCGGTTGAAACTAGTCAGCTCTACCACATGGCAGACCACTATGTAAAATCGTTGGACAAAGACGACTACATCATTGATGTGCAGTCTAAGACTATTGGTTTGTCTGATTCAGGGATTGACAAGGCTGAAAGCTACTTCAAGCTTGAAAACCTTTATGACATCGAAAACGTAGCTCTGACTCACTTTATCGATAACGCCCTTCGTGCCAACTACATCATGCTTCTCGATATTGACTATGTGGTGAGCGAAGAGCAAGAAATCTTGATCGTCGACCAATTTACAGGTCGTACCATGGAAGGTCGTCGTTATTCTGATGGATTGCACCAAGCCATTGAAGCCAAAGAAGGTGTGCCAATCCAGGATGAAACCAAGACATCTGCCTCAATTACTTACCAAAACCTTTTCCGTATGTACAAGAAATTGTCTGGTATGACGGGTACTGGTAAGACTGAGGAAGAAGAATTCCGTGAAATTTACAACATTCGTGTTATTCCAATCCCAACAAACCGTCCAGTTCAGCGTATTGACCATCCAGACTTGCTTTTTGCTAGCATTGAAGCTAAGTTTAAGGCCGTTGTTAAAGACGTTAAGGCTCGTTACCAAAAAGGTCAACCTGTCTTGGTTGGTACAGTAGCGGTTGAAACCAGTGACTACATTTCTAAAAAATTGGTCGAAGCTGGTGTTCCTCACGAAGTCTTGAACGCCAAAAACCACTATAAAGAAGCCCAAATCATCATGAATGCTGGTCAGCGTGGTGCTGTTACCATCGCAACTAACATGGCCGGTCGTGGTACCGACATCAAGCTTGGTGAAGGAGTTCGTGAACTTGGAGGACTTTGTGTTATTGGTACAGAACGTCATGAAAGCCGTCGTATCGATAACCAGCTTCGTGGACGTTCAGGTCGTCAAGGAGACCCAGGTGAGTCACAATTCTACCTATCTCTTGAAGATGATTTGATGAAACGTTTTGGTTCTGAACGCTTGAAGGGAATCTTTGAACGTCTCAACATGTCTGAAGAGGCCATTGAGTCTCGTATGTTGACACGTCAGGTTGAAGCGGCTCAAAAACGTGTCGAAGGAAATAACTACGATACCCGTAAACAAGTCCTTCAATACGATGATGTCATGCGTGAACAACGTGAAATTATCTACGCTCAACGTTACGATGTCATCACTGCAGATCGTGACTTGGCACCTGAAATTCAGGCTATGATTAAACGCACGATTGGTCGTGTCGTTGATGGTCATGCGCGTGCCAAACAAGATGAAAAACTAGAGGCAATTTTGAACTTTGCTAAGTACAACTTGCTTCCAGAAGATTCTATTTCAATCGAAGACTTGTCAGGTTTGTCTGATAAGGCTATTAAGGAAGAACTCTTCCAACGTGCCTTGAAGGTTTACGATAGTCAGGTTTCAAAACTACGCGATGAAGAAGCAGTTAAAGAATTCCAAAAAGTTTTGATTCTACGAGTGGTGGATAACAAGTGGACAGATCATATCGACGCTCTTGATCAATTGCGTAACGCGGTTGGACTTCGTGGCTATGCTCAGAACAACCCTGTTGTTGAGTATCAGGCGGAAGGTTTCCGTATGTTTAATGACATGATTGGTTCGATTGAGTTTGATGTGACACGTTTGATGATGAAAGCACAAATTCATGAACAAGAAAGACCACAAGCAGAACACCATATCAGTACAACAGCGACTCGCAATATCGCTGCCCACCAAGCAAATATCCCAGAAGATTTGGATTTGAGCCAGATTGGACGGAATGAACTTTGCCCATGTGGTTCTGGTAAGAAGTTTAAAAACTGTCACGGTAAAAGACAATAAAATGAGATAGTTTAGAGGCGGATACCTTGTGAAAAGTAAATTTTTACTTGGTATCCGTTTGCTTTATAAGGAGATGAGTTATGGTATTTACAGCAAAAAGTCCTAAAATTAATATTGAAGAAGTTCGTGCCTTATCAAAATTAGAAGGTCAAGCTTTGGAGAGAAAATCACAGCGCGATCAAGAGCTAGAAGCCATTATACGTGGAGAAGACCAGCGGATTCTCTTGGTAATCGGGCCATGCTCATCTGACAATGAAGAAGCTGTTCTTGAATACGCTAAGCGTTTGGCAGCTTTGCAAGAAGAAGTGGCAGACCGTATCTTTATGGTTATGCGTGTTTATACTGCTAAACCCCGTACCAACGGAGATGGCTATAAGGGCTTGATTCACCAGCCTAATGCGACAGAAGCGCCTAGTCTTATCAATGGAATCAAAGCTGTTCGCCATCTTCATTATCGTGTTATCACAGAAACAGGTATGACGACTGCTGATGAAATGCTTTATCCTGAAAATCTTCCGCTTGTGGATGATTTGATTTCTTACATGGCAGTTGGTGCTCGTTCGGTTGAAGACCAGCAACATCGCTTTGTGGCAAGTGGGGCAGATTTCGCGACTGGGTTTAAAAATCCAACCTCAGGAAATCTCAATGTCATGTTTAATGGGATTTATGCTGCTCAAAACAAACAAAGTTTCCTTTTCCTAGGAAAAGAAGTGGAAACAACTGGGAACCCGCTTTCGCACGCCATTCTTCGTGGAGCGATCAATGAGTATGGTAAGAATATTCCTAACTACTACTATGATAATTTGATGGATACTATTGCCCAGTATGAGAAAATGGGCTTGGAAAATCCATTTATCATTGTGGACACCAATCATGACAATTCTGGTAAGCAATATATGGACCAGATTCGAATTGTCCGCCAGACCTTGATTAACCGTGATTGGAATGAAAAAATCAAGCAGTATGTTCGTGGCTTTATGATTGAGTCTTATCTAGAAGATGGCCGTCAAAACGAACCAGAAGTATTTGGCAAGTCTATCACAGACCCTTGCCTTGGCTGGGAAAATACGGAAGCCCTTGTCAGAGAAATCTACCAAACGCTAGGAGAATAAGATGGCATTTATTGAAAAAGGTCAAGAAATCGATATTGAAGCAATCAAGGCAGAAACCCAATTGTCTGCGGAAGCCTTGCGACTCAAGGAGCGCCGTGATAGAGAATTGGCAGACATTATTTCAGGAGAAGATGACCGTATCCTTTTGGTGATTGGTCCTTGCTCTTCTGATAATGAAGAGGCTGTCTTGGAATATGCCCGCCGTTTATCTGCCTTGCAAAAGAAGGTGGCGGACAAGATTTTCATGGTTATGCGTGTGTATACTGCCAAACCTCGCACAAATGGAGACGGCTATAAAGGTTTGGTTCACCAGCCAGATACTTCTAAGGCTCCAAGCCTGATTAACGGCTTGCAGGCTGTGCGCCAGTTACACTATCGCGTGATTACAGAGACTGGTTTGACAACGGCAGATGAGATGCTTTATCCGTCAAATCTGGTCTTGGTAGATGATTTGGTCAGCTACCATGCTGTTGGGGCTCGTTCTGTGGAAGACCAAGAGCACCGCTTTGTGGCTTCAGGGATTGATGCACCAGTGGGGATGAAAAATCCAACCTCTGGGAATCTTGGGGTTATGTTTAACGGTATCTATGCTGCTCAGAACAAACAGACCTTCCTCTTTCATGGCCAAGAAGTTGAGACTTCAGGAAATCCCTTGGCTCACGTCATCCTTCGTGGCGCAGTTAATGAATATGGGAAAAATGAGCCTAACTTTTACTATGAAACTTTGCTAAATGCCATTGAACGTTATGAGACCATGGGACTTGAAAATCCCTTTATCCTCATTGATACCAACCATGATAACTCAGGAAAGCAATATATGGAGCAAATTAGAATTGTTCGCCAGACCTTGCAAAATCGTGATTGGAATGAGAAGATTAAAAAGACAGTTCGAGGCTTTATGATTGAATCCTACCTAGCAGATGGTCGTCAAAACCAACCAGAGGTTTTTGGTTGTTCTATTACCGACCCTTGCCTAGGTTGGGAAAATACAGAGGCTTTGGTAGAAGAGATTTATGCTACCTTGACAAAATAAGTGAAAAGGATGGAGTTGGGGGAATCTCAACTCCTTTTGATGAGAATGATAGTTGGACATGGAATTGATATCGAAGAATTGGCTTCGATAGAAAGCGCAGTTATACGACATGAAGGATTTGCTAAGCGCGTGCTGACCGCTAAGGAAATGGAACGGTTTAACAGTCTTAAAGGGCGCAGGCAGATTGAATATTTGGCTGGTCGCTGGTCGGCTAAGGAGGCCTTTTCCAAGGCTATGGGAACTGGTATTGGAAAACTCGGTTTTCAGGATTTGGAAGTCTTGAGCAATGAACGCGGGGCGCCTTATTTTAGTCAGTCACCATTTTCAGGAAAGATTTGGCTGTCTATAAGCCATACAGATCAGTTTGTGACAGCTAGTGTCATTTTGGAGGAAAATCATGAAAGCTAGTCCACATAGACCAACCAAGGCTCTGATTCATTTGGGAGCTATTCGACAAAATATTCAGCAAATGGGGGCTCATATCCCTCAAGGAACTCTCAAGTGGGCAGTGGTCAAGGCCAATGCTTACGGGCATGGGGCAGTAGCTGTGGCCAAGGCAATCCAAGAAGATGTAGACGGCTTTTGCGTTTCCAATATTGATGAGGCTATTGAACTCAGACAGGCTGGACTCTGCAAGCGAATCCTTATTTTAGGAGTTTCTGAAATCGAAGTTGTTGCTCTAGCTAAAGAATATGACATCACCTTGACTGTGGCTGGACTGGAGTGGGTTCAAGCACTCTTAGATAAGGAAGCGGACTTAACTGGATTAACAGTCCACCTCAAGATTGATTCAGGAATGGGACGGATTGGTTTTAGAGAGGCTAGTGAGGCTGAGCAGGCTCAAGACTTGCTCAGACAACACGGCGCCCGTGTTGAAGGGATTTTTACCCACTTTGCGACTGCAGACGAGGAATCAGATGACTACTTTAATGCCCAGTTGGAACAGTTTAAGACTATTTTGGAAAGTATGAAGGAAGTTCCAGAGCTGGTTCATGCTAGCAATTCTGCAACGACTCTTTGGCATGCAGAGACTATTTTTAACGCGGTTCGTATGGGAGATGCCATGTATGGTCTTAATCCTAGCGGAGAGGTTTTGGACTTACCCTATGACTTGATTCCGGCCTTGACCTTGGAGTCTGCTATGGTCCATGTCAAGATAGTTCCAGCTGGAGCTTGTATGGGCTATGGAGCAACTTATCAAGCGGATAGCGAGCAAGTCATCGCGACGGTACCAATCGGCTATGCGGATGGTTGGACACGAGATATGCAAAATTTCGCTGTCTTGGTAGATGGGCAAGCTTGCCCAATTGTTGGACGAGTTTCTATGGACCAAATAACCATTCGTCTGCCTAAGCTTTATCCGCTAGGAACAAAGGTGACCTTGATTGGCTCAAACGGGGACAAGGAAATCACAGCAACTCAGGTAGCGACCTACCGTGGAACCATTAACTATGAAGTGGTTTGTCTTCTCAGCGATCGCATTCCGAGAGAATATTATTAGAAAAGAAAGGAGTGGGGCATGAATCTACATCAACCCTTGCATGTCTTACCTGGTGTGGGACCAAAGTCAGCAGAAAAATACGCCAAACTAGGAATTGAAAACTTGCAAGACCTCTTGCTCTACTTTCCTTTCCGATATGAAGACTTCAAGACAAAGCAAGTGCTGGAACTGGAAGACGGTGAAAAGGCGGTTCTTTCTGGTCAAGTCGTGACTCCTGCTAGTGTCCAGTACTATGGTTTCAAGCGTAATCGCCTACGCTTTAGCCTCAAGCAGGGAGAAGTCGTTTTTGCGGTGAATTTCTTTAACCAGCCCTATCTAGCTGATAAAATAGAGTTGGGAGCAACCCTTGCTGTTTTTGGAAAATGGGACCGCGCCAAGGCTAGTCTGACAGGGATGAAGGTCCTAGCTCAGGTGGAAGATGACCTCCAACCTGTTTATCGCTTGGCTCAGGGAATCAGTCAGGCCAGTCTGGTCAAGGTTATTAAGACGGCTTTTGATCAGGGATTGGACCTCTTGATTGAGGAAAATCTTCCTCAGTCTTTGCTGGACAAATACAAACTCATGTCCCGTTGTCAGGCAGTCCGAGCTATGCATTTTCCAAAGGATTTGGGAGAATACAAGCAGGCCCTTCGCCGTATCAAGTTTGAGGAACTCTTTTATTTCCAAATGCAATTGCAAACGCTCAAATCTGAAAATAGAGTTCAGGGAAGCGGTCTGGTTCTGGACTGGTCTCAGGAAAAAGTGTCAGCTGTTAAAGAAAGTCTGCCATTTGCCCTGACTCAAGCTCAAGAAAAGAGTTTACAGGAAATTTTGACCGACATGAAGTCGGACCACCACATGAATCGTCTCCTACAAGGGGATGTGGGGAGCGGAAAAACAGTAGTTGCTGGCTTGGCTATGTTTGCGGCGGTGACAGCTGGTTATCAGGCTGCCCTAATGGTACCAACAGAAATCCTCGCAGAGCAACACTTTGAGAGTTTACAGAACCTCTTTCCAGACTTGAAACTGGCTCTTTTGACAGGTTCCTTGAAAGCTGCAGAAAAGAGAGAAGTTTTGGAGACCATTGCCAAGGGTGAGGCTGATTTGATTATTGGAACCCATGCTCTGATACAGGATGGAGTGGATTATGATCGCCTTGGTTTGATTATTATCGATGAGCAGCACCGTTTTGGTGTGGGGCAAAGGCGTATTCTAAGGGAAAAAGGCGACAATCCAGATGTTCTCATGATGACAGCGACTCCTATTCCACGGACGCTGGCTATCACAGCCTTTGGCGATATGGATGTTTCCATTATCGACCAGATGCCAGCAGGGCGGAAGCCTATTGTGACACGCTGGATCAAGCATGAGCAACTACATCAGGTCTTGACTTGGTTAGAGGGGGAAATTCAAAAAGGTTCCCAAGCCTATGTCATCTCTCCCTTGATTGAAGAATCAGAAGCTCTGGATCTGAAAAATGCCATTGCCTTATCAGAAGAGTTGACGTCTCATTTTGCAGGTAAGGCAGAGGTGGCTCTTTTACATGGTAAGATGAAGAGTGATGAAAAAGACCAGATTATGCAGGAGTTCAAAGAGAGAAAAACGGATATTCTGGTTTCGACGACGGTTATCGAGGTCGGGGTCAATGTTCCCAATGCGACCGTCATGATTATCATGGATGCCGATCGCTTCGGGCTCAGCCAGCTTCACCAGCTCAGAGGTCGTGTCGGTCGGGGGGACAAGCAGTCCTATGCAGTTCTCGTTTCCAATCCCAAGACGGATTCTGGAAAAGATCGCATGCGCATCATGACAGAAACCACCAATGGATTTGTCCTTGCGGAGGAAGATTTGAAAATGCGTGGTTCAGGTGAGATTTTTGGAACCAGACAGTCAGGCCTTCCAGAATTCCAAGTGGCTGATATTATTGAAGATTTTCCAATTTTAGAAGAAGCCAGAAAAGTTGCTAGTTACATTAGTTCGATAGAAGCTTGGCAAGAGGATCCAGAATGGCGCATGATTGCCCTTCATTTGGAGAAGAAAGAACATTTAGATTAATACTCTTCGAAAATCTCTTCAAACCACGTTAACGTCGCCTTGCCGTATATATGTGTTACTGACTTCGTCAGTTCTATCTGCAACCTCAAAACAGTGTTTTGAGCTGACTACGTCAGTTCCATCTACAACCTCAAAGCAGTGCTTTGAGCAACCTACGGCTAGTTTCCTAGTTTGCTCTTTGATTTTCATTGAGTATAAGCTTTCTCTAAGGAAATCTTAAGCTAGCTTTCAGGTTTGGCCCTTATACTAGAGTCATCAAAAAGAAACGAGGACTCTCACATGACCGTAACTATTAAAGTAAATTACCAAACCACTTTCCAAAAGAAAGAAGCAACAAAATAATATAAATATAAGGAAGAAAGAGCGAAATGCTCTTTTTTGTGGCTCTTTGTCAACTGTAGTGGGTTGAAGAAAAGCTAAGCTCGAGAAAGGACAAATTTCGTCCTTTCTTTTTTGATGTTGAGAGCGATAAAAATCCGTTTTTTGAAGTTTTCAAAGTTCCGAAAACC
>NZ_JASHCQ010000029.1:0-21742 GCF_047464035.1 Streptococcus mitis | reverse complement strand
TGAACACCTTTATTGTATCGCGTTCGGAGTTTTTTTGGTATAACCTTCGACGCGCACCCGCATAGCGGGTGGTTTTTTTGTCTCGCACCTAACGGAGCGAGACGGACTAATAGTCACATAATAAAAAAAGTTGGAGCTCAGTACTCCAACTTTTTCTATTAAAATGTTTGGCGTTTTGCTTTACGCTCTGCACGACCGCGAGCACGATTTTCAGCACGCTTGGTTTTGCGGCGTTTTTCATCAACCGCCCATTGAATTTTCTTCTTATAACCTGGTTTGACTTTTTTCTTTTTCTTTTTAACCAAACCAATCATTTCGATATCAAGTTTATCTTGTTTTTTCTCACGGTTGGCACGACGATCACGGTCATAAGTATCTTGAAATTCCCCGTCTTTGACCATCTTAGGAGTAAACTTGATTCCCAATTTCTCCAACTCACGGATATCCGAGTCATCACTTGGCTGGTAAAGGGTAATAGCTGTACCTGGTAGGCCATTGCGTCCAGTACGACCAACACGGTGAACAAAGAAGGACAAATCTTGCGGAATGGCATCATTGATGACATGGCTGACACCTTCAATGTCAATTCCACGCGCTGCCAAATCTGTTGCGACAATATACTCAAAATCCAGATTTTTCACCTGGTTCATGATACGTTTGCGCTCACGAGGGGCAATATCCCCATGGATTTTTGCCACCTTCAAGCCTTGAGCAGTCAGATATGAATGCAATTCATCAGCACGCGTTTTAGTGTTAACAAAAATCATTGCCAAATACGGTTGCATCAACTGAGTCAACTGGTAAATTTGAGCATTCTTATCTCGGCCCTTGGTCGAAATCAACCAATTATCAATGGTATCAGAAATGACCGTTTTGGTCTTGATTTTCTCCATAACAGGATTTGATAAGTATTTTTTCAAGAATGGTTGCAGTTTTTGTGGAATAGTCGCTGAGAAGACCATGAATTGCAGATCTTTTGGAAGGCTTCCAGCAATCTTATCAACAGTTTCCAAGAATCCCATATCCAAGGTCATATCTGCCTCATCAACCACAAATGTCTTGGCTTTATGAATAGCTAAATCACCAGATTTAACCAAGTCATAGATGCGGCCTGGTGTTCCAATAACAATATGAGGCTGATTGCTTGCCAATTTCTCAATCTGGCGAGCCTTATCCGTACCACCCACATAATTAACCACACGAACTTCGACATCTGAGTGAGTAGCAATCTGACGGGCTGCTTGGTAAATTTGAGTAGCTAATTCACGGCTCGGTGCAGTAATGACTGCTTGTACACTGTCGCTAGCCTCATCTAATTGCTGGAAAATCGGTAATAGAAAAGTGTGAGTCTTACCTGAACCTGTTTTTGATTCTCCAACCAAATCTCGGCCTGCTAAGACAATGGGAATCAACTTATCTTGAACCTCTGTAGGAGCTTTAAATTTCAACTCCTCCAAGGCTTCTCTAATATAGTTTTTAAATTGAAATTTCGTAAATGACATAATATCCTCGATTCTATCTATCTTATCAATTATACCATATTTTATTTCATTTCAGTAGTCTCACTTATAGAGCTTACTTGCAGTAGCTTTTCTAGTCAGAAAAAGGCTGGAATTGAGAATCCCAACCTCTTTTCAATTATTATTTCCAGTTTAAAATAGCATTCAAGCCATAGTGGTCACTGACCTGTGGACTCTTATTACCATCAAATACGACATGTAAATTTTCTACCTCTAACTCCTTGGTAGTAAAAACATAGTCGATTCGAAGGGGTTCTGTGTTCCCCTTCCAGCCATCAATTTCTGGTGGAACAGTATAGCTACCACTTTTCTCTTGAGCAACTTCAAATGCGTCTTGTAAGCCTAATGGACTAGCTAAAATAGCTTGGTAACCTTCCTGTCCAGCCGGATTGTTGAAATCTCCAGCTAGCAAAAGCGGCTTGTTCAATTCTTTCAAGACAGCCTCAAATCGTGTCCATTCTTCTTGGAAACCTTTATCCCACCAAGAAAGGTGGACACTTGCAACTGCAAGCTCCTTACCATCAACTACAGTTTCAGCCAAGGCAACACGACGAGTATGATAGTCTGTTGGATCATCCACATCTGAAACTAAAATTTCTCTGGCTTCAATAGGTGTTTTAGACAAGATAGCCACACCTTCGTGGTAGCGATCATAACCGATATGGTTATAGGCCCAAGTCCAGTAGTAATTTTTCCCTTGCTCAGACAACTTTTCAACCAAAAGTTTAACATAGTGATCTTGGTGAATAGGCTCAGCTGCTGGCAAAGCTTGATAAAGGTCATTAACCTCCACCTCTGGCGAAGTGATCTCCTGATTGATTTCTTGGAAACAAATCAAATCATAGTCCTTTTCAAGAATATCCTCAAGCAAAATCTGGAATTTTTCCTCTGCTTCTTTCTCCATCCAACTGTGAGTATTGAGTGTTAAAAATTTCATTCTTTTCTCCCAAAATAAGAGGTTGGAATACAGCTTCCAACCTCAAGTATATTACAATTCTACTTTAGCAACTGCTGTTTTAGCTGCAAGAGAACCTGTTTTTTCTAATTTAACTGATTTAATTGCATCACCATTTGTGAAGACAACTACTGTTGAAGTTTCACGTCCTGCTGCACGGATAGCATCCAAGTCAGCTGTAACAAGGAGATCACCTGCTGCAACTTTTTGTCCTTCAGCAACATGAACTGTAAATGGTTTACCTTCAAGACTTACTGTGTCCAAACCAATGTGAACCAATACTTCAAGACCTGGTTCAGTCACAAGACCAAGAGCATGTTTTGTTGGGAAGATGCTTGATACAGTACCTGAAACTGGAGATACAATGTTTCCATTTGCAGGTTCAACAGCAAATCCGTCACCCATCATTTTTTGAGCAAATACTGGATCTTTTACTTGTTCCAAAGCAACAACTTGACCATCAGCTACTGAGTATACTTCCTCAGTAAGACCTTTATAGTGAACTGTGTTTTGTTGTGCTTCTGTCATTTGACTTGGAAGAGTTTCAGGAATAACTTCACCTGAATCAAGGATATCTTGGATATCAGATTTCAATACGTCTGCTTTTGGACCGTAGATAGCTTGAACTCCTTGTCCTTTCATGACAAGACCCATAGCTCCTTCTGCTTTCCATTGTTCTGCATCACCGACTTTGTCAGCGTCTTTTACAGTTACACGAAGACGAGTCATACATGCGTCTACATCAACGATGTTTGCACGTCCACCAAGAAGGTTGATAATGTTTACAGCTTGAGAACCAGCTGCAACTTTCACTTCGCTGCTAGCTTCTTCTGAACCTTCAGCAGTTTCGTAGTTTCCGTTACGTCCTGGAGTTGCGTAGTTGAATTTTTGAATCATGAAGTTTGCGATAAAGTACATGATTACAGCAAAGAGAACAGTTACCCAAATGAAGTTAATGATATCCATACCGATACCAGCACTGATTGCAATAGGTGTACGAGTCAAGAACTCGATTGAACCGAATGAGTGCATACGTAGGTTTACGACGTCAGCCATAGCAAAGGCAGCACCTTGAACAAGTGAGTAAACAAGATACATAGGTGTTGCTACAAACATGAACATGTATTCGATTGGTTCAGTAACCCCTGTCAAGAATGTTGCAAGAGCTGTCGCAATCATCATACCTTTGTATTTGTGTTTCTTATCAGCATCAACATTACGGTAGATAGCTACAATCACACCCATCAAGATACCGAATGAACCGATCATTTGTCCAACTTTGAAACGAGCTGGGTGAACAGTATCTAACAATTGTTGGTAATGACTTGCATCTGTACCTTTAAGGTTAACAAGGTCTGTTACCCATGCAAGCCATAGTGGGTCTTGACCAAATACTTGAGTACCTTTAGCTGCACCTGTCAAAATCTCATAAGTACCACCAAGAGCTGTATAGTTCATTGGGATTGTCAACATGTGGTGAAGACCAAATGGCAAGAGCAAACGTTCCAAAGTACCATACAAGAATGGTGCAAGGATTGGAGCAGTTTCTTGTGAGTTAGCAATCCAGATACCAAAGCTATTGATACCTGTTTGAACTACTGGCCAGAATGCAGCAAGTAGAATTGCAGCGATTGCTGAACGAAGAATAACTACAAATGGTACGAAACGTTTCCCGTTGAAGAATGAAAGTGCATCAGGAAGTTTACGGAAATTGTAGTATTTGTTGTAAGCAGTTGCCCCTACAAAACCTGAGATAATCCCTACGAATACACCCATGTTCAAGGCTGGAGCTTCAAGAACACTGATAAAGTAATCAGCAACTTTGATTGAACCACCGAATAGAGTAGTTACCATAGCATCTGGATTTTTCAACATATCACCTGATACACCAAAGATTGTACCAGTAATACGGTTAATCAAGATGAAGGCAAGACCAGCGGCGAAAGCACCACCAGCACGTTCTTTAGCCCAGCTACCTCCAATGGCTAGGGCAAACAAAATGTGAAGGTTACCGATAACCCCCCAACCGATTTGCTCAAGAATTCCACCTGTGATTACAAGTGGTGCAAAGGTTGGGTTAATCATCACGATAGACTTACCGATTGAAATCATCAAACCAGCAGCCGGCATAACGGCGATAACCACCATCAAAGCCTTACCGAATTTTTGCCAAAATTCGAAAGACAAGACATTTTTGAATGTATCTTTCATCATTCAAATCTCCTTTATTTTTATTTAGGCAAACGTTTTACGAAAACGTTTGCACTTTCTATAATTCAATTATACCACTTTAATTTTTTTTGTAAAGGCTTTTATAAAAAAAAGTAGACTTTTTTCTAAAATTTTTGTAGTAAAAAAGGAGATATCAAAATCTCCTCAAATATACTTCTATTTTAGATTTTCAGGAATCGGCGCATAGAAATTCCTGATCCGATTGAACCGATAAAAATTCCAATCACAAATAATAAGGCAATCATCAATGGACTGAATACCTCTGGTGATATCATTGAAAGGTTCTGGCCAACCAATGACTTATTAACCGATTGGTAAACCATTTTATAGACAATAAATACCAGAACTGACGGAAGAGTTGCTCCAAGCAAACCAATGAAGGCACCTTCAAGCAAGAAAGGTCCACGGATATAGCCGTTCTTAGCACCTACTAAACGCATGATTTGAATTTCACGGCTTCGTGAAATAATGGTGATACGAATCGTATTAGAAATCAAGAACACCGCAATGAAAATCAATAATCCAGCGATAACTAGTCCCCAGACACGAATAAATGAAGCTAACTTAAACAAGCGTTCTGTATTAGCACCACCATCTTGAACTTCTGATACACCTTCGATTTTCTTAGCCTCTTCTGCTACCGTCTTTACATCACTTGGTGTATTTGTATCAACGATATATGCATCATAGAGTGGATTGGCATCGCCCTCAAAGATTTTCCAGTTGTCCCCCATTGTTTCTGTCAACTTTTCATATTGTTCTTCTTTACTTGAAAACGTAACACTTTTAACGGTTGACATACCTTTCAAAGCATCATATACCTTATGGTAGTCGTTATTTGTAACAGTTTGACCTTCTTTTTCAATGGTCTCACTATTATCAGCTACGTCCTTACGAATGTATACCATTACTCGAACATTATTTTCAATATCTGTAGCTAGTTTAGCCGTATTAAAGATAACAGATGCAAATATTGCAACCAAGGTCAAAGTAATCATAACTGAACTAACAGCAGCTACTGTCATCCAGCCATTTCGTTTCAAACTTTTTAACGATTCAAATAAATGACGAAAAAATCTACTAATCATCGTATCCATATTCTCCTTTAGCTTCGTCACGAACGACACGGCCATTTTCAATGGCAATGACACGGTGGCGCAAGGTATTTACAATCTGACTGTTGTGGGTAGCCATCAAGACAGTTGTACCTTGGAGATTGATGCGTTCCAGCAAGTTCATAATTTCCCATGAATTATCTGGGTCCAAGTTTCCTGTTGGTTCGTCCGCAATCAATACTTTTGGATTGTTTACAATGGCACGTGCAATTGCAATCCGTTGCTGTTCTCCCCCTGAAAGTTCATTTGGGAAAGAACGAACCTTATGCTTCAATCCAACCAAGTCTAAGACTTCCATAACACGTTTTTTGATATTACGGCGACTTTCTCCAATTACCTCCATTGCATAAGCAATATTTTCATAAACGGTTTTCTTTGGTAACAGTTTATAATCTTGGAAGACAACCCCAACACTACGACGTAGGAGAGGAACATCTTTCTTTTTAATTTTAACCAGATTAAAACCAGCAACAGATAAGCTTCCTTTTTCGATTTTTACTTCTCGGTACAAAGAACGAATAAAGGTTGATTTCCCAGCTCCTGACGGACCTACGATATAGGCAAATTCCCCGGGTTCAACAGTGACTGAGACACCTCGCAAAGCTGTCGTTCCGTTATCATACTTTTTGACAACATCTCTCATTTCAATGATTGACATATGAGCTCCTTTCTATCTTAGCTGATTCTCCACTTGAGATAGGCATCAATAAAACCATCTAGGTCTCCATCCATAACCTTATCTACTTGTGCAACTTCAAAGCTAGTTCGGTGATCTTTTACCATAGTATATGGCGTAAAAACATATGAACGGATTTGGCTTCCCCATGTGATTTCCTTTTTCTCACCCTTGAGGGAATCAACTTCCGCTGCTTTCTTTTCTTGCTCCATTTGATAGAGCTTAGCCTGCAACATCTTCATGGCACGATCTCTATTTCCATACTGGGTACGATCGACCGTTGACTGGACAACAGTCCCAGTTGGAATGTGTGTTAAACGTACACCTGTTGAAACCTTATTGACGTTTTGTCCACCAGCACCACCTGAACGGAAGGTGTCCATCTTGATATCATCTTCACGGATTTCCACTTCAATGGTATCATCCAACTCTGGCATCACTTCTACAGATGTGAAAGAGGTATGGCGACGTTTAGCAGAGTCAAATGGTGAAATTCGCACCAAACGGTGTACCCCCATTTCTGACTTGAGAAGACCATAGGCATTAGGTCCTTCAAATGATAAGGTTACTGACTTGATACCAGCTTCATCTCCTGCTTGGTAATCCAATACTTCCACTTTAAAGCCTTTAGCATTTCCATAGCGAGTGTACATACGAAGCAACATATCACCCCAGTCCTGAGCCTCAGTACCACCGGATCCTGGATGGATTTCCAAGATGGCATTATTATGGTCATAAGGTTCTGACAAGAGCAAGGTCATCTCGTAACTGGTCATCATCTTATCAAGTTCTGACAACTGTTCAACCAATTCTTCATGTACCGACTCATCTTCAGCTAAAAAGTCTAATAAAATTTCAACTTCATCCTGCAACTCTTCCATCTTATGGAAAGTATTGTAAGTGTTTTTTAATTCATTTAATTCTTGCGACGTTTTTTGGGCCGCGATATTATCGTTCCAAAAATCAGGTTCTGTCATCTTGTTTTCCAAGATAGCAATCTCTTCCTCTAAACCTTCGAGGTCAAAGAGACCCCCTGAAAGAAGCTAATTTTTCACGATTTGCGTCAATTTTCTGACGAATTTCTGAAATGTCCATAAATACTCCTTTTTTGTATCATTTTATTATACCATAATCTATCATTTCTTTCCATCTTTTGCTCTAATCCCTTATTGCACGTAAAAAGAAGCCTTTCGGCTTCCCTTCTTACAAGACTTTTGCTGAAGTACGAGTGATTTCTTCTACTTGAATATTCTCTGATTCAAATTTTTCTTTCAAGGCTGGTAAATCAATTGATCCATCGATTTGAACTTCTATAATCACCTTACCATCCTTACGCGGAATATTGACTGTATGCGAGATATTCAAATTTTCTTCTACAATCAAAGAAACAATTTTTCCAAGAACACCAACTTCATTTTCCGTAACAAAGCGTACGCGAATCCCTTCTTCGCCATAACCTGCAATTTCAAGAAAGGCTTGGAAAACGTCACGGTCCGTAATAACTCCGTATACTTGATGATTATCTACGACAGGAAGAATACCAATCTTGTTTTTCAACATCAAATAAGTTGCATCTTCTAGACTAGCATATCCTGAAACAGTGACAACATCACGAATCATAGCATCTTTTACTTTTGTCTTATTCAGAAGATAGTTCATCTCATAGATAGAAAGACTTGTTGCTTTGGATGGACTAGCTTGCGCAATGGTTCCTTCAGTTACCAAACCAACTAATTGATCATTTTCGATAACAGGCAAGCGGTGCAACCCTTGCTCTCTCATCAAATCTGCTGCATGAGATACTGTTGTATCCGGACTAATATAAACTACCTTGCGGGTCATAAAATCTTTAACTGCCATGAGACTTCTCCTTTTCTATTCTTATCCCTATTATACAATCTTTTTGTAAATCTATCAAACGCTTACATTTCTTTTTCAAAATTCAGAAAAGTATGAATAAGCTAGCAAAAAGAGCTCTGAAATAGAGCTCTCTGAATGAAGGTAAGATACATTTCATTCGATTTTTTCAATTATTAGAAATTAACCTTTTAATGTAGATAAAGATTGCTTTACAATCTATATCTGTCAACTAAAAAGGTCCCCTGGACTATAATGATGATTACTTCGTAATCCTCATCCACCGACTAAAACAATCCAGTGGATTTGATAATTGCTTCGCAATCTTCATCCGCCGACTAAAAAGGTCCCCCGGACCTTTTTAGCCACCTAGATATGCTTTTCTGACTTCTTCTGATGAAGCGAGTTCTTTTCCTGTTCCTGATAGAACGATTTTCCCTGTTTCCAATACATAGCCTCGGTCAGAGATTGCGAGTGCTTTATTGGCATTTTGTTCAATCAAGAGGACGGTTGTTCCTTGTTTCTGGATGTCTTGAATGATATCAAAAATCTCTTGGATAAAGATTGGGGCAAGTCCCATTGATGGTTCATCTAAAAGAAGAAGTTTTGGTGTTGACATGAGGGCGCGTCCCATGGCAAGCATTTGCTGTTCTCCCCCTGAAAGAGTAGCTGCATCTTGGTTCTTCCGTTCTTCAAGACGAGGAAAGCGTGAGAAAACTTTCTTCAAGTTGGCTTGATTTTCTTCACGGTTTTTCTTTAAGAAAGCTCCCATTTCAAGATTTTCCATAACAGTCAAGCCAGGAAAGACGTGGCGTCCTTCTGGAACTTGTGAAAGACCACCTGCCACGATTTTTTGAGCTGGCATTTTTTGGATTTCTTGACCTAAAAATTCAATCTTTCCTGAACTCGGTCTAACCAAACCAGACAAGGTACGGAGAATGGTTGTCTTACCTGCACCATTGGCACCGATAAGGGAAACAACCTCTCCTTCATTTACTTCAAAGCTTACATCACGGACTGCTTGGATCATACCGTAATGCACAGAAAGATTATCAACTTTTAACATAGACATTAGGCTTCACCTCCTAGATAAGCTTCGATAACGCGTTTATTGGTCTTAATTTCGTCTGGAGTTCCCTGAGCAATCAAACGACCATATTCAAGTACGTAGATACGTTCTGTCACTTCCATGACCAGATTCATATCGTGTTCAATCAGCATGATCGTAATCTTAAATTCATCTTTGATACGACGAATTAACTCAGTCAATTCGGCTGTTTCCTGTGGGTTCATACCTGCTGCTGGTTCATCTAAAAAGAGAATTTTAGGTTCCGTAGCGAGAGCACGAACAATTTCCAAACGACGTTGTTGTCCGTAGGCAAGATTTTTAGCAAGAGTTTCTGCATCACCATCTAAATCAAAGATTTTCAACAATTCCAAAGCCTTAGCCTTTAATTCTTTTTCACTCTTATAAAAAGCTGGTAAGCGTAAGAAACTAGCAAAAACATGTTGTTTGTGATGGTTGCCAAAAGCAATCAAAACATTATCCAAAACTGTTAAATCTTTAAAGAGACGGATATTTTGGAATGTACGTCCAAGTCCCAAAGAAGCAATCTTATAAGGTGACTTTCCATTCAAAAGGTGACCATCTAGGGTTACTGTTCCCTCACTTGGTTCATAAACACCCGTCAAGAGGTTGAAAAGGGTGGTTTTCCCAGCTCCGTTTGGACCGATTAGTCCAACCAATTCCCCTTCGTTCAATTCAAGAGTCACATCTCCAACAGCTGTTAGACCGCCAAAATGTTTGGTTAACTGTTTTACTTCAAGTAATGCCATTAGTTTTGTTCCTCCTTCTTAGATTTTTTAAAGAAACGTGATAGGCTCAATTCCCATGTTCCAAGAAGTCCGCCTGGTCTGAAAATCATTACCAATACCAAAGCCAAAGCGTAGATAATCATACGCACGCTAGCAACATCTTGGAGAAGCATATTCAAAATTCCCAGAACAATAGCTGAAACGATTGCACCTGTAATGGAACCAAGTCCACCAAATACAACAATAATCAAAACATTGATTGAGTTGATGAAAGTGTAATCTTTCGGTACAACTGAACCGATAAATCCTGCCTGAAGTGACCCTGCAATACTTGCAGTAATGGCACCAAAGACAAAGGCGATGATTTTAATTTTAGTCGTATTAACCCCAACTGACTCAGCAGCGATTTCATCCTCACGAACAGAAAGGGTTGAACGACCAATTGGACTACGCAAGAAGTTCAAGGTTGCAATGGTTGTAATCACGACAAAGAAGTATACCATTTGCCAAGTTGTAAAGTTTGGAATCCCCAAGATACCTGCCGCACCGTTTGTAAGGCTTCCACCATTGATGATAAAGATACGGATAATTTCAGAAACACCTAGTGTAGCAACAGCTAAGTAGTCACCCTTCAAGCGCAGGGTTGGAATTCCGACAAGCAAGGCAACTGCTCCTGAAAGCAAAGCACCTAAAATCATAGCTCCAAAGAAGGCACCGTAGGTTGGTGATTTAGATCCAATAATAGCAGCGGCATAAGCACCAATCGCCATGAAACCAGCATGCCCAAGTGAAAATTGTCCTGAAAAACCAACGATTAGGTTAAGACCCACAGCTAGAATAATATTAATTCCAATTTGTTGTAAAATCTGTACATAGAATAGATTGAGTACTCCGACTGAAACCAATACACTAATCAAGCCATAGCCAGCTAACAAAAGGAGTAACCATAGAATATTAACTTTTAAATTTTCCTTCATCGTTTACACCTTCTCTTTCACATTTTTACCAAGGATACCAGCTGGGCGGACAATCAAGATCAACAACAAGATTCCATAAACAATGGCATCACGGAAGTCTGACATCCCAAAGGCTGTCGCAAAGGTTTCCAATAGACCAATCACAAAACCACCAAGAGCCGCACCAGGAATAATTCCAATACCACCAAGTACTGCGGCAACGAAAGACTTAAGACCTGGAGTAACCCCCATCAAAGGCTCAAGAGAGTTATAATAGAGGGCAATCAGAACACCAGCCGCACCCGCAAGAGCAGAACCCAAAGCGAAGGTAAAGCTGATAGTACGGTTTACATTGATCCCCATCAATTGCGCCGCATCGCTATCTACTGATACTGCACGCATGGCTTTCCCCATCTTCGTTTTTTGGACAATGACTTGTAACAAAATCATCAAAATCAAGGAAATGGCCAAGATCATTAACTGCACGTTTGTTAGGCTAACTGGTCCCAAATCATAGCGAACTGTTTGAATCGCTTGAGGGAAGGCACGGGTATTAGCACCAACCAGATAGACCATCCCATATTCCAATAGGAAAGAAACCCCAATAGCTGTAATCAAAACAGCAATACGAGTAGAGTGACGCAAAGGTCGGTAAGCAAGGAACTCAATCACGACACCAAGAATGGCTGTCGCTAACATAGCTACAATAAGAGCTACAAAGAAATTCATTTGGAAAGAATTAATCAAGAAATAACCGATAAAGGCTCCCATCATATAAATATCACCGTGGGCGAAGTTGATGAGCTTGATAATTCCGTAAACCATGGTATATCCTAGGGCTAACAGCGCATAAACACTACCTAGAATCAAACCATTTACTAGTTGTTGGAGCATAAGATTCACTCTTTCTATTTATAATTTCGAGGGTTTTCCCTCACTTTTTATAAGTTCTTATACTCAATAAAAATCAAAGAGCAAACTAGGAAACTAGCCACAGGCTGTACTTGAGTACGGCAAGGCGACGTTGACGCAGTTTGAATTTGATTTTTGAAGAGTATTAAACATCGAAACAGGGAGTGAGTCAAAGGCTCATTCCCTATTTCAACATTTTCTATTATGGTTTTACAACTTCTGCTGCTTCAACCTTACCATTGTTCATGGTCATCATGTAAGCAGTTTTGACTGTGTTGTGGTCTGCATCGAAGCTTGTTTGACCAGTTACACCTTCAAAATCTTTTGTTTTAGCAAGGTTATCCTTGATTTCACCTGAGTTTTTAGCACCTTTTGCTGCGTTTGCTACAAGGTGAACTGAGTCATAAGCCAAGGCTGCAAATGTTGAAGGCTCTTCGTTGTACTTAGCACGGTAAGCATCAAGGAAAGCTTTTGCTTTAGCTGAAACTTCTACAGTAGTTGAGAAGCCTGAGATAAAGTAGATGTTTGATGCTTTTTCAGCAGTTGCTTGTTGTACAAACTCTTCACCGTTGAATCCATCACCACCAACGATTGGTTTATCAATTCCCATACCACGCGCTTGGTTTACAATTTTACCAGCTTCAGTGTAGTAACCAGGGACGATGATAGCATCAAAGTCTTTCCCTTTCATTTTTGTAAGGGCTGCTTGAAAGTCTGTGTCACCTGCTACGAAAGTTTCATCTGCAACGATTTCACCTTTGTAAGCTTCACGGAAGGCTTTAGCAATACCTTTAGCATAGTCGCTGGCATTGTCAGTGTAAAGAACAACTTTCTTAGCGTTTAATTTTTCAGTAACATAGTTTGAGATAATTTTTCCTTGGAAGCTATCTTGGAATGTTCCGATAAAGAGGTAATCTTGACCTTTAGTCAATCCATCTTGAGTCGCACTTGGCGAAATCAATGGAACACCTGCTTTTGTAGCGTTAGCTACAGCAGCTGCAGTTGCACCAGATGTCGCAGGTCCTACGATTGCTGATACCTTAGATTGGGTTACTAGGTTAGTTGTTACTGAAGCCGCCTCAGCAGTTTCAGATTTATTATCTTTATCAACTACTTCGATTTGTTTTCCGTCGATACCACCTGCTGCATTGATTTCATCAACGGCAAGTTGGGCACCTTTTTGTTCAGATGTTCCGTAGGCAGCTACGGCACCAGTTTCTTCGAAGTTAAATCCAATTTTGATTGTCTTTTCCTCTACTGAGTTACCAGCAGCGTTTGACGCTCCAGACTTCACTTCTCCACAGGCTGCAAGAAGTGCTACACTTGCAAGCGCCACAAACGATAGGGCAAATTTTTTCTTCATCTTTTTTTGTCTCCTTATTTCTTAAATAAATAGCATGTTAAGAATATACCGAATTATCAGAAAATTGTCAACACTTTTCTTGAACTTTTTCGATGATAACGTTTTCCTCTCGATGAAGATTGCCCACAAAGGGTGTTTCCAGCTCTTGGATATGACAAACCCTGACTTTTTTTATAAACTTTTCCTTGCCCAAGCGCCCGACCAATTGCTCCATTTCTTGAGTTGGAACATAGAGTTGTAAGTAACGATGTTTCTTGGAATGATAGGTAATATCTCCATAATCCTGCAATTTTTTGGCATCACGATTATAGTAAAGATAGATAATCAAGCCAGATCGATTGACTTTTTCAAACATGATAAATCCTCTTTCTAAGAAATCTCTCCCTATTATACCAAAAAAAGCAAACCCAGTCGAGTTTGCCTTCTTTGATCATTAATTCAATGAATTGTTGGCCATGATTTCATCAATAAAGCCATATTCAAGTGTTTCTTGGGCACTCATCCAGTTATCGCGTTCTGCATCTGCGTGAACTTTTTCGATTGACTGACCTGAATTTTCAGCCAAGATTTTTTCCAAGGTATTACGAGTTTTAAGCAAGTGTTCTGCAGCGATCGCCATATCGGTTTGCTGAGTACCTCCACCTGTACCACCCATTGGTTGGTGGATCATATACTCTGCATTTGGAAGCATGAAACGTTTGCCTTTTGCTCCACTTGATGCAATGACCGTCCCCATAGATGCTGCCATTCCCATAACAATGGTTTGGACATCTGCCTTGATAAAGTTCATGGTATCAACGATTGCCAAACCAGCTGAAACGGAACCACCAGGTGTATTGACATAAAGGTAAATATCCTTTGTACTATCTTGGGCATCCAAGAAAAGCAACTGGGCAATAACAGAGTTGGCCATATTGTCTTCAACTGGGCCTGTCAGCATAATGATGCGGTCTTTGAGAAGACGTGAGTAAATATCGTAAGAACGTTCTCCACGGCTTGTTTGTTCAATAACTACAGGAATCATTTATTTCTCCTTTTGAGTTTTAATTTTGTTGGTCAAATGACTGAAGATAAGACTATTATAATATCTTGGTCAAAAAAGGTCAAATTTTTGCTCTGTTTTCATCAGACAGAAACAAAAATTCAACCTCCTTTCGTGACTGGAGCTTCTTTTCCAATTCATTCTTCTTTTCGATTTTATTTCGTACCGAACAAGCGGTCCCCAGCATCCCCAAGACCTGGAACGATATAACCGTGTTCGTTCAAGCGTTCATCCAAGGCTGCTGTAAAGATTTCTACATCTGGATGAGCTTCTTGAAGGGCTTTTACACCTTCTGGAGCAGATACAAGGCAGACAAATTTGATATTTGACGCGCCACGTTTTTTAAGAGAATCAACAGCTAAGATTGCTGAGCCACCTGTTGCCAACATTGGGTCTACGACAAAAATTTGACGTTGGTCAATATCTTCAGGCAATTTCACCAAGTACTCAACTGGTTGAAGCGTTTCTTCATCACGGTACATACCGATGTGGCCAACTTTAGCAGCTGGAACCAAGCTCAAAAGTCCATCCACCATCCCGATACCTGCACGCAAGATTGGAACGATAGCCAATTTCTTACCTGCCAATTGTTTTTGAACTGTTTTTGTGATTGGTGTTTCGATTTCTACATCTTCTAGTGGAAGATCACGAAGTACTTCATACCCCATCAACATTGCAATCTCATCTACTAGCTCACGAAAAGCTTTTGTAGAAGTATCTGTACGACGCAAGATTGACAATTTGTGTTGAATCAGTGGATGATTAATAACTTCAATTTTTCCCATTTTTGGAATTCCTTCTTTCAATTTATTCTTCTTATTATACCAAAAAACGGTTTAAAAATCTTTCTAAACCATTTATTTTTGATAATTTTTCACATTAAATCAGCCTCTTTAAGAGCTGTCTGTACTGTCTCAAGTGGTAAATGGGTCAATTCTGTTCCTTTTTCTTGATAGAGGTATTGGGCGTAGTCGTCCATTCGGTACTGGTTGATATAAACCACGCGCTTGCAGCCGACCTGCAGCAATTGTTTTGTACAGTTGAGACAAGGAAAATGGGTCACATAGGCTGTAAAGCCTTTAGGAACACCACGTTCTGCACCTTGAAGGATAGCATTAACCTCAGCGTGAAGGGTGCGAACACAGTGGCCTTCGATGACCAGACATTCGTGATCAATACAATGCTCGGTTCCTGACACCGAACCATTGTAACCAGTGGAAATAACCTTATTATCTTTTACCAGAATCGCGCCCACTTTGGCACGTTTACAAGTGGAACGATTGGCAATTAGTAGAGCTTGGGCTGCAAAATACTCATCCCAGGCCAGTCTTTTTTCAGTCATATCTCTTCTCCTTTTTCTCTATTTTTTAAAAAATGGTAACCGTAAATCCGCAATCTTTTCAGCAGGTACCTTCATGCCATCCTTGATCCATTTTAGGAGGACAGAGACGATGGCCGAGCTCCAAAAGGAATGAAGATAAGAGCTGACACCTTTTGATTTCCCATGGTATTTTTCTAGAAATTCCTGCATGGCTTGGACAAAGATTTTTTCCAGATGGTAATCCAAGGCCAGTTGAATCACTCTGGCTTCCTTTCTTGCCTCTCGGAAAAGGTGAACCCAGACCAGATAAAGGTCTGTCTTTAAATCATAATGATGCAACTGTTCCATAATATTGTGGACAGTTCGTTTAAATACGCTTTCTAAAATCTCCTCTTTGGAATCATAATTGCGATAAAAGGCCGCACGAGAAACGCCTGCACGTTTGACCAATTCAGAAATACTAATCTTGGTCAGGTCCTTTTTTTCCAAGAGTTGCAAGAGGGCTGTTTCGATGGCTTCTCTAGTTAATAAATTGGATTCTTGGTTTGATTTTCTGAGATTTTCAAGAGACTTTTCAGAGATTCTACGTTCAGACATAACATTTTCTTTCTACTTGTCACAACAGACGGATGAGGCTTTTGTTTCAAGGGCTTTCATGATATAATTGTAAAAAAAGACAGAACCTTTGTCAATGTATAACTGACAAAGATGGAGAATTTCTATGACTTGGAAGATTATTGCTGACTCTGGTTGTGATTATCGTCAGCTGGCAAGACCAGCTATTGACACGACCTTTGTAAGTGTGCCCTTAACCATTCAAGTAGCTGATCAGGTCTTTGTTGATGATGCCAGTCTTGACATTGACCAAATGATGGAAACCATGTATGCAACTGCAGAAGCTTCAAAATCAGCTTGTCCAAGCCCAGATGATTATTTGCGAGCATTTGAAGGAGCCAAAAACATTTTCCTAGTAACCATAACTGGTACTCTTTCTGGCAGTCACAATAGTGCTCAACTAGCTAAGAATATTTATCTGGAAGATCATCCTGACACTAAAATTCATGTAATTGATAGTTTGTCTGCTGGCGGTGAAGTTGACTTGCTCGTAGAAAAATTGAATGACTTGATTGACCAGGGCTTATCTTTTGAAGAAGTGGTTGAAGCTATCACCGCCTATCAAGAAAAAACCAAGTTGCTCTTTGTCCTAGCCAAAGTCGATAACTTGGTGAAGAACGGCCGTTTGAGCAAACTTATCGGTACAGTCGTTGGCCTTCTCAATATCCGTATGGTCGGAGAAGCTAGTGAAACAGGAACCCTTGAATTGCTACAAAAAGCACGAGGTCCAAAGAAATCAGTTCAAGCTGCCTATGATGAAATCATTAAAGCTGGATATGCTGGTGGCCGTATTGTCATGGCCCAACGCAATAACGAAAAATGTTGTCAACAGCTCTCAGAGCGAATCCGTGAAACCTTCCCACATGCGAATATCAAAATTCTCCCAACCTCTGGCCTCTGCAGTTTCTATGCAGAAGAGGGTGGTTTGCTGATGGGGTATGAAATTGATTAATTGCATTCTTGACAAGAGGTGACCATCATCTCTTGTTTTTTTGTGGTACAATAGAGCTATGAAACATTTTGATACTATCGTCATCGGTGGAGGACCTGCTGGAATGATGGCTACTATTTCCAGTAGCTTTTATGGACAGAAAACCCTTCTCATCGAAAAAAATCGGAAACTTGGAAAAAAATTAGCTGGGACTGGTGGGGGACGTTGCAATGTAACCAACAACGGAACTCTAGATGACCTACTAGCTGGAATCCCTGGAAATGGGCGCTTTCTTTACAGTGTCTTCTCCCAATTTGATAACCATGATATCATTAACTTTTTTACGGAAAATGGTGTTAAACTCAAGGTCGAAGACCACGGGCGCGTCTTTCCGGCTAGTGATAAGTCTCGGACAATTATCGAAGCCTTAGAAAAGAAAATCACTGAGCTAGGTGGTCAAGTTGCTACTCAAACCGAGATTGTTTCGGTTAAAAAGATAGACGACCAGTTTATCCTTAAATCAGCTGACCAAAGCTTCACTTGTGATAAACTCATTGTCACAACTGGTGGGAAATCCTATCCTTCTACTGGCTCGACTGGTTTTGGTCACGAGATTGCTCGTCATTTCAAACATACCATTACCGAACTTGAAGCCGCTGAAAGTCCTTTGTTAACAGATTTTCCACATAAGGCGCTTCAAGGAATTTCTCTGGACGATGTGACCCTAAGTTATGGCAAGCATGTCATCACTCATGATCTGCTCTTTACCCACTTTGGTTTGTCTGGCCCTGCTGCCCTGCGTATGTCTAGTTTTGTCAAGGGTGGGGAGCTTCTCTCACTGGATGTTTTGCCTCAACTTTCTGAGAAGGACTTGGCTACATTTCTAGAAGAAAATCGGGAAAAATCCTTGAAAAATGCTTTAAAATCTTTATTACCTGAGCGCTTGGCAGAATTTTTTGTGCAAGGCTATCCTGAAAAAGTCAAACAACTGACTGAAAAGGAACGTGAACAACTTCTCCAGTCCATCAAAGGACTTAAAATTCCTGTCACTGGTAAAATGTCCCTCGCCAAGTCATTTGTTACCAGGGGTGGCGTCAGTCTCAAGGAAATCAATCCTAAAACTCTAGAAAGTAAGCTGGTCCCTGGCCTCCACTTTGCTGGCGAGGTCATGGATATCAATGCCCACACAGGTGGCTTTAACATCACTTCTGCCCTTTGTACCGGCTGGGTGGCGGGATCAAACCCAATCTAAATCTGAATTATTTAATGGCTAAATCAGCCCCAAAAGAAAGGAAGTCCTTTGGAACATATTATCTTGTTAAGGGGTGTTACTCCTAATGGAAAAAATGCTATCCCGAAAATGTCTTATTTGGTAGATATTTTAACAGAAGCTGGTTTTCAACACGTTCGAACCTATATTCAAAGTGGGAATATCATTCTTGAAAGTGATTTAGATTTAGAAGAAATACGAGAATGTGTTCATACTCTGATAAAGGAAAAAATTGGGGCCGACTTAAAAATGGTTATCAAGAACAAAAGTGATTTTAAAAAAATTGTCCAAGAAAACCCGTTTGGAGAACACTATCTTTATGACCGTATACATGTGATTTTTTATCAAGAATCTATTCAAAGTCTCCCTTTAGAAAAATTGAAAATTGATTACGGTGAAGAAGAAATTTGTATCGGTAACCATTGTCTTTACCTCTATCTCCCTAGAACTGCTAAACAAAAGAAACTCCATACCAACTATCTTGAAAAGCTTTTTAATGTAGATTTGACCATGCGAAAACTAAATGTGGTAGAAAAATTATTAAGCAAATAGTGCTTGAATTTAGTAAAAATCGGAAGAATACTCCTCCGATTTTATTTTGTCTGAGTTTGGACATAATGAGCAATCACATCTGATGTGTACTGGGCTGTTCCATGTCCAAATTTGTCAATGTTTTCCTTAAACTCTGGGTTATAAACGTAGCCTTTACCGATATAACCGAATACTTCAATAGTACAATCAAATCCATAAGTACGGATGGCTTGCAAGAGCTTGGCTGCTTGCTCTTGGTTTTCAGTTGCTGTTGCAGGCAAACCAGCTTGAAGATTTTGTGCCAAGGCTCGAAAGACTTGATTGAAGGCAGCCGTAGCTTCGTCTTCGTGACCTTTTTGGCGCTCGAGCGCTTGGTCCATCACATCTTGTCCATACTTCTCTACCGCCTCTTGGTGGTATTTTTGATGGTCTTGATAGTTAAATCCTGCGAATTTCTCTTGAATGCTCATTTCTCTTTCTCCTTTTTGTTCTTGAATGGTTTTTTGCAAGGTGGAAATCAAGGTATCCAGATGTTGCCTTTCTCGAGTCAAATAGTCCAACTGTCTAGTCAAGTGAGGCAATAAATCTGATTTATCTTCCTTTAATAGCTCTGCTATTTTTTCCAAAGAAAAACCTAGGTATTTGTAATAAAGAATAACCTGAAGGCGTTCCAAATCCTCCTGACTGTAGGTTCGATAGCCGTTTTCCGACTTTAAAGGAACCAAGAGCCCTATCTTGTCGTAGTGATGCAGGGTCTTGACAGAGACACCCGAAAGCTGGGCAGCTTCTTTTATATGGTACATGATTTCCTCCTTATACTCAATGAAAATCAAAGAGCAAACTAGGAAGCTAGCCGCAGGCTGTACTTGAGTACGGTAAGGCGACGCTGACGTGGTTTGAATTTGATTTTCGAAGAGTATTACATTGATAGTATAACCCCTCCCCCTAGGTCAGAGTCAAGCGTTTTTGCGAAATTTTTTACTTTATCATAACATGAAAATGGTTTTCTTGACAGACCTTAGAAAACATGATAGGATAGTCAAGTCTATCAATCAAAAGAAAGGCTCATTTTGAGTACTGATGAGGCTATTTGCCAAGGGCAGTAGCTTTTTCTTTTGTAATACTAATTTTAGGAGTTTAACTATGTCTGAAAAATCGCAATGGGGTTCTAAACTGGGCTTTATCCTAGCATCTGCTGGTTCAGCCATCGGACTTGGTGCCGTTTGGAAATTCCCCTACATGACTGCTGCTAATGGTGGAGGAGGCTTTTTACTTGTCTTTCTCATTTCCACTATTTTAATTGGTTTCCCCCTTTTGCTGGCTGAATTTGCTCTCGGCCGAAGTGCTGGTGTCTCAGCAATCAAAACCTTTGGAAAACTCGGCAAGAATAGCAAGTACAACTTTATCGGTTGGATTGGTGCCTTCGCCCTCTTTATCCTCTTATCTTTCTACAGTGTTATTGGAGGATGGATTTTAGTCTATCTAGGCATTGAGTTTGGAAAATTGTTCCAACTTAGCGGAACGGGGGATTATGCTCAGTTATTTACTTCAATCATTTCAAATCCAGCCATTGCCCTAGGAGCTCAAGCAGCCTTTATCCTATTGAATATCTTCATTGTATCACGTGGGGTTCAAAAAGGGATTGAAAGAGCTTCGAAAGTCATGATGCCCCTGCTCTTTATCATCTTTGTCGTCATCATCGGTCGTTCTCTCAGTTTGCCAAATGCCATGGAAGGGGTTCTTTACTTCCTAAAACCAGACTTCTCTAAGCTGACCAGTGCTGGTCTCCTATATGCTCTGGGACAATCTTTCTTTGCCCTCTCACTAGGGGTTACAGCCATGCTGACCTATGCTTCTTACTTGGATAAGAAAACCAATCTGGTTCAGTCAGGGATTTCCATCGTAGCCATGAATATCTCGGTATCCATCATGGCAGGTCTAGCCATTTTCCCAGCCATGTCAGCCTTCAATATCCAGTCTGAAGGGGGACCAAGCTTGCTATTTATCGTCTTGCCTCAGCTCTTTGACAAGATGCCTTTTGGAACCATTTTCTACATCCTCTTCCTCCTGCTCTTCCTCTTTGCGACGGTCACTTCTTCCGTTGTTATGCTGGAAATCAATGTGGGTAATATCACCAATCAGGACAACAGTAAGCGTGCTAAATGGAGTGCTATTTTAGGAATCTTGACCTTTGTCTTTGGAATTCCTTCAGCCCTATCTTACGGTGTTATGGCGGATGTTCATATCTTTGGGAAGACCTTCTTTGATGCTATGGACTTCTTGGTTTCTAATCTCCTCATGCCATTTGGTGCTCTCTGCCTTTCACTCTTTACAGGCTATATTTTTAAGAAGGCTCTTGCCATGGAGGAACTACACCTTGATGAACGAGCATGTAAACAGGGACTTTTCCAGGTCTGGCTCTTCCTTCTTCGTTTTATCATTCCTATCATCATCATCGTGGTCTTTATCGCCCAATTTATGTAATCAAAAAGGACTTGAGTAATGATGTACTGACCCCAAAAAGTTAGACAATTAATTTAAGCAAAGGATTTAGTTCTGTATTGTACAGGGCTAAGTCCTTTTAGTTTTACCTTAATTCGTTTATTGTTGTAGTAATCAATATAGTCTACA
>NZ_JASHCQ010000028.1:0-22249 GCF_047464035.1 Streptococcus mitis | reverse complement strand
TTTATGTTTTGTCATAGTAGACCTCATTTCTAACTCAAACGTCTCACACTTAATTCCACCATAAAAATCCGTTTTAGACTAATTTCCACTTTGGTTGGGCAAGTGGAAGTTACTTTGAGAAATTAGCTAGGAAAAGATTTTGTCAAAAATTCGTCAATCCCCTTGAAAAATCTAGCTAAATAGGGTATAATATGAATAATCATTTGTCGTAGGTTTTGTCTGAAATATTGTCCAGACAAGGCTCACAGCAGTTAAATCTTCTGAAAAAGTCAGATTTAGCTGCTCTTTTTGTGCTTTTTTTCAGGATTTTGAGTACTTGTAACAAAGACTTAAAGATTCTGAAAATTTATCAAGAGGACACGGTGATAAGGGTTTTTAAAACCATATGACGATTAGAAAAGCCTGATCGACAGGGCTTGGAACTTATTTACAAAGGAGAATCATCTTGGCAGGACATGACGTTCAATACGGGAAACATCGTACCCGTCGTAGTTTTTCAAGAATCAAAGAAGTTCTTGACTTACCAAATTTGATTGAAATTCAAACTGACTCATTCAAAGATTTCCTAGACCATGGTCTTAAGGAAGTGTTTGAAGATGTATTGCCAATTTCAAACTTCACAGACACGATGGAGTTGGAATTTGTTGGATATGAAATCAAGGAACCAAAATACACGCTAGAAGAAGCTCGTATCCACGATGCTAGCTACTCAGCACCAATTTTTGTAACCTTCCGCTTGATCAATAAAGAAACAGGCGAAATCAAAACTCAAGAAGTTTTCTTTGGTGATTTCCCAATCATGACAGAAATGGGTACTTTCATCATCAATGGTGGTGAACGTATCATCGTATCTCAGTTGGTCCGCTCACCAGGTGTTTACTTTAACGATAAAGTTGATAAAAACGGTAAAGTGGGCTACGGTTCAACTGTTATCCCTAACCGTGGAGCTTGGTTGGAACTTGAAAGTGACTCAAAAGATATCGCCTACACTCGTATCGACCGTACTCGTAAGATTCCATTTACAACCTTGGTTCGTGCTCTTGGTTTCTCAGGTGATGATGAAATTTTTGATATCTTTGGTGATAGCGAATTGGTTCGCAACACTGTTGAAAAAGATATTCACAAGAATCCAATGGACTCTCGTACCGACGAAGCTTTGAAAGAAATTTACGAACGTCTTCGTCCAGGTGAGCCTAAGACTGCTGAAAGCTCACGTAGCTTGCTTGTGGCACGCTTCTTTGACCCACGTCGCTATGATTTAGCAGCAGTCGGTCGTTACAAAATCAATAAAAAACTCAATGTTAAAACACGCTTGCTTAACCAAACTATTGCAGAGCCATTGGTAGATCCTGAAACTGGAGAAATCTTGGTAGAAGCTGGTACAATCATGACTCGTAGCGTGATTGAAAGTATTGAAAGCCATTTGGATGGTGATTTGAACAAGATTGTCTACATTCCAAATGATGCAGCTGTTGTGACTGAGCCAGTTGTTCTTCAAAAATTCAAGGTCGTTGCTCCAACTGATCCAGACCGTGTTGTAACGATCATCGGTAATGCTAATCCAGATGACAAGGTTCGTATCGTCACTCCTGCAGATATTCTTGCCGAGATGAGCTACTTCCTCAACTTGGCTGAAGGACTTGGTCGTGTAGATGATATCGACCACCTTGGAAACCGTCGTATCCGTGCGGTTGGTGAATTGCTTGCTAACCAAGTACGCCTTGGACTTTCTCGTATGGAACGTAATGTCCGTGAACGTATGTCTGTTCAGGACAACGAAGTCTTGACACCACAACAAATTATTAATATCCGTCCTGTAACAGCTGCGGTTAAAGAATTCTTTGGTTCATCACAGTTGTCACAGTTCATGGACCAACACAACCCGCTTTCTGAGTTGTCTCACAAACGCCGTTTGTCAGCCTTAGGACCTGGTGGTTTGACACGTGACCGCGCTGGATATGAAGTCCGTGACGTGCACTACACTCACTATGGACGTATGTGTCCAATCGAGACACCTGAAGGACCTAACATCGGTTTGATCAATAACTTGTCATCTTACGGACACTTGAACAAATATGGTTTTGTTCAAACACCATACCGTAAAGTTGACCGTGAAACAGGCGTTGTTACGAACGAAATCGTTTGGTTGACAGCTGATGAAGAAGATGAATATACTGTAGCACAGGCTAATTCTCGTCTGAATGAAGATGGAACCTTTGCTGAGAAAGTTGTCATGGGACGTCACCAAGGGGTTAACCAAGAGTATCCAGCGAATGTTGTTGACTACATGGACGTATCACCAAAACAGGTAGTTGCCGTTGCGACAGCATGTATTCCTTTCTTGGAAAACGATGACTCCAACCGTGCCCTCATGGGAGCCAACATGCAACGTCAGGCTGTGCCATTGATCAATCCTCAAGCACCTTATGTTGGTACTGGTATGGAATACCAAGCAGCTCACGATTCTGGAGCGGCTGTGATTGCTCAGTATGATGGTAAAGTTACTTATGCAGATGCAGACAAGGTAGAAGTTCGTCGTGAAGATGGTTCATTGGATGTTTACCACATCCAAAAATTCCGTCGTTCAAACTCAGGTACTGCCTACAACCAACGTACTCTTGTAAAAGTTGGCGATATCGTTGAAAAAGGTGATTTCATTGCTGACGGGCCTTCTATGGAAAATGGAGAAATGGCGCTTGGACAAAACCCAATCGTTGCCTACATGACTTGGGAAGGTTACAACTTCGAGGATGCTGTTATCATGAGCGAACGCTTGGTGAAAGACGATGTCTACACATCTGTTCACCTTGAAGAATACGAATCAGAAACACGCGATACAAAGCTTGGGCCTGAAGAAATCACTCGCGAAATTCCAAACGTTGGTGAAGATGCCCTTAAAGACCTTGACGAAATGGGTATTATCCGTATCGGTGCTGAGGTTAAAGAAGGTGATATCCTTGTAGGTAAAGTAACACCTAAGGGTGAGAAAGACCTTTCAGCTGAAGAACGTCTCTTGCACGCTATCTTCGGAGATAAATCTCGTGAAGTGCGTGATACTTCTCTTCGTGTACCACACGGTGCCGATGGTGTCGTTCGTGATGTTAAGATCTTTACACGTGCAAATGGAGATGAGTTGCAATCAGGTGTCAACATGCTGGTTCGCGTCTACATCGCTCAAAAACGTAAGATCAAGGTCGGAGATAAGATGGCCGGACGTCACGGAAATAAAGGGGTTGTCTCTCGTATCGTTCCTGTAGAAGACATGCCTTACCTTCCAGACGGAACTCCAGTCGACATCATGTTGAACCCACTTGGGGTGCCATCACGTATGAATATCGGTCAGGTTATGGAGCTCCACCTTGGTATGGCAGCCCGTACCCTTGGTATTCACATCGCAACACCAGTCTTTGACGGAGCAAGTTCTGAAGACCTTTGGTCAACTGTTAAAGAAGCTGGTATGGATAGCGATGCCAAAACGATCCTTTACGATGGACGTACTGGGGAACCGTTTGATAACCGTGTTTCTGTCGGAGTCATGTATATGATTAAACTCCACCACATGGTTGACGATAAATTGCACGCGCGTTCAGTCGGACCATACTCAACCGTTACTCAACAGCCACTTGGTGGTAAAGCTCAGTTTGGTGGACAACGTTTCGGTGAGATGGAGGTTTGGGCTCTTGAAGCCTACGGTGCATCAAATGTCCTTCAAGAAATCTTGACTTACAAGTCTGACGATATCAACGGACGTTTGAAAGCTTATGAAGCTATTACAAAAGGAAAACCAATTCCAAAACCAGGTGTTCCAGAATCCTTCCGAGTTCTTGTCAAAGAATTGCAATCTCTTGGTCTTGACATGCGTGTCCTAGACGAAGATGACCAAGAAGTGGAACTTCGCGACTTGGATGAAGGAATGGACGAAGATGTCATCCACGTAGATGACCTTGAAAAAGCCCGCGAAAAAGCAGCCCAAGAGGCTAAAGCAGCCTTTGAAGCTGAAGAAGCTGAAAAAGCAACAAAAGCGGAAGCAACAGAAGAAGCTGCTGAGTAAGAAAAAGCAGTTCACTTAGAATAGAAAGGGAAGAAATAGTGGTTGATGTAAATCGTTTTAAAAGTATGCAAATCACCCTAGCTTCTCCAAGCAAAGTCCGTTCATGGTCTTATGGAGAAGTCAAAAAACCTGAAACAATCAATTACCGTACCTTGAAACCAGAACGTGAAGGTCTCTTTGATGAAGTTATCTTTGGACCTACAAAAGACTGGGAATGTGCTTGTGGTAAGTACAAACGCATTCGTTACAGAGGGATTGTTTGTGACCGCTGTGGGGTTGAAGTAACGCGTACGAAAGTTCGTCGTGAGCGTATGGGACACATTGAGTTGAAAGCTCCTGTATCTCACATCTGGTACTTCAAGGGGATTCCAAGCCGTATGGGCTTGACCCTTGATATGAGCCCTCGTGCCCTCGAGGAAGTTATCTACTTTGCGGCTTATGTGGTGATTGATCCTAAGGATACACCACTTGAGCACAAGTCTATCATGACAGAGCGCGAATACCGTGAGCGCTTGCGTGAGTATGGTTATGGATCATTCGTTGCCAAGATGGGTGCAGAAGCTATCCAAGACCTCTTGAAACAAGTAGATCTTGAAAAAGAAATTGCTGAACTCAAAGAAGAGTTGAAAACAGCTACTGGACAAAAACGTGTCAAAGCCATCCGTCGTTTGGATGTTTTGGATGCCTTTTACAAGTCTGGAAACAAACCTGAATGGATGATTCTTAACATCCTTCCGGTTATTCCACCAGATCTTCGTCCAATGTTGCAGTTGGATGGTGGCCGTTTTGCCTCATCTGACTTGAATGACCTTTACCGTCGTGTTATCAACCGTAACAACCGTTTGGCTCGTTTGCTTGAGTTGAATGCACCTGGTATCATCGTTCAAAATGAGAAGCGTATGCTTCAAGAAGCGGTTGACGCTTTGATTGACAATGGTCGTCGTGGTCGTCCAATCACAGGACCAGGTAGCCGTCCACTGAAATCATTGAGCCACATGCTTAAAGGGAAACAAGGACGCTTCCGTCAAAACTTGCTCGGTAAACGTGTTGACTTCTCAGGACGTTCCGTTATCGCCGTTGGTCCAACTCTTAAGATGTACCAATGTGGTGTGCCACGTGAAATGGCGATCGAGCTCTTTAAACCATTTGTCATGCGTGAAATCGTTGCCCGTGATATCGTGCAAAACGTTAAAGCAGCTAAACGCTTGGTGGAACGCGGAGATGAGCGTATCTGGGATATCCTTGAAGAAGTAATCAAAGAACACCCAGTACTTTTGAACCGCGCACCGACCCTTCACCGTTTGGGTATCCAAGCCTTTGAGCCAGTCTTGATTGATGGTAAGGCCCTTCGCTTGCACCCACTTGTCTGTGAAGCCTACAATGCCGACTTTGACGGGGACCAAATGGCCATCCACGTACCGCTTTCAGAAGAAGCCCAAGCAGAAGCTCGTATCTTGATGCTCGCTGCTGAGCATATCTTGAACCCGAAAGATGGTAAACCAGTTGTTACTCCATCTCAGGACATGGTTTTGGGTAACTACTACTTGACTATGGAAGAAGCTGGTCGTGAAGGTGAAGGAATGGTCTTCAAAGACCGTGACGAAGCGGTTATGGCTTACCGCAATGGTTATGTTCACCTCCACTCGCGTGTTGGTATCGCAACAGATAGTCTCAACAAACCATGGACAGAAGAGCAAAAACACAAGGTCTTGCTTACAACAGTTGGTAAAATCCTTTTCAACGACATCATGCCAGAGGGTCTACCATACTTGCAAGAACCAAACAATGCCAACTTGACAGAAGGCGTTCCAGCTAAATACTTCTTGCCACTTGGTGGAGATATCAAGGAAGCAATCAGCAAACTTGAACTCAACCCTCCATTCAAGAAGAAAAATCTTGGAAATATCATCGCTGAAATCTTCAAACGTTTCCGTACGACAGAAACTTCTGCTCTACTTGACCGTATGAAGAACCTCGGTTACCACCACTCAACTCTTGCAGGATTGACAGTGGGTATTGCCGATATCCCAGTCGTTGACGACAAGGCTGAAATCATTGAAGAATCACACAAACGTGTAGAACAAATCACCAAACAATTCCGTCGTGGTATGATTACAGACGACGAGCGTTACAATGCTGTTACAGCTGAATGGCGTGCTGCCCGTGAAAAACTTGAGAAACGCTTGATTGCCAACCAAGATCCTAAGAATCCAATCGTTATGATGATGGACTCTGGAGCCCGTGGTAATATCTCAAACTTCTCACAGCTTGCCGGTATGCGTGGTCTGATGGCTGCTCCGAATGGACGTATCATGGAATTGCCAATCCTTTCAAACTTCCGCGAAGGTTTGTCAGTACTCGAAATGTTCTTCTCAACTCACGGTGCGCGTAAAGGTATGACCGATACGGCCCTTAAGACAGCCGACTCAGGTTACTTGACTCGTCGTTTGGTTGACGTTGCCCAAGATGTTATCATCCGTGAGGACGACTGTGGAACTGACCGTGGTCTCTTGATCCGTTCTATCGCAGAAGGAAAAGAGATGATCGAGTCTCTGGAAGAACGTCTCAACGGTCGTTACACTAAGAAAACTGTTAAACATCCAGAAACTGGTGCAGTGATTATCGGTCCAAATGAGTTGATTACAGAAGACAAGGCGCGTGAAATTGTTAATGCTGGTGTGGAAGAAGTGACTATCCGCTCTGTATTTACATGTAACACTCGTCATGGTGTCTGCCGTCACTGTTATGGTATCAACTTGGCGACTGGTGATGCGGTTGAAGTTGGTGAAGCAGTTGGTACAATCGCTGCCCAATCTATCGGGGAACCTGGTACACAGCTTACAATGCGTACCTTCCACACGGGTGGGGTTGCCTCAAATACCGATATCACTCAGGGTCTTCCTCGTGTCCAAGAAATCTTTGAAGCCCGCAATCCTAAAGGGGAAGCGGTTATCACAGAGGTTAAAGGACAAGTTACAGCTATCGAAGAAGATGCATCAACTCGTACTAAGAAAGTCTTTGTTAAGGGTGAAACTGGCGAAGGGGAATATGTCGTTCCATTTACAGCTCGTATGCGTGTTGAAGTTGGTGACCAAGTAGCGCGTGGTGCTGCTCTTACAGAAGGTTCTATCCAACCAAAACGTCTCCTTGCAGTCCGTGATGTCTTGTCAGTTGAAACGTACCTTCTCGGCGAAGTACAAAAAGTTTACCGTAGCCAAGGGGTAGAAATCGGTGACAAACACATCGAGGTAATGGTTCGTCAAATGATCCGTAAAGTTCGTGTCATGGATCCAGGTGACACAGATCTTCTCATGGGTACCCTCATGGATATCAATGACTTTACAGATGCCAACAAAGATGTTCTTATCGCAGGTGGAGTTCCAGCGACTGGTCGACCAGTCCTCATGGGAATTACCAAAGCCTCACTTGAAACCAACAGTTTCTTGTCAGCGGCTTCCTTCCAGGAAACAACTCGTGTCCTTACAGATGCAGCTATCCGCGGTAAGAAAGACCATCTCCTTGGACTCAAGGAAAATGTTATCATCGGTAAGATCATCCCAGCAGGTACTGGTATGGCCCGTTACCGTAACCTTGAACCACATGCTGTCAACGAAGAAGAATATCTTAATCCTCCAGTAGAGGAAGAAGGAAATGAAGAAACAACAGAAGTAGTTGTGGATACTGCCGTTGAAACTGTGGAAGAAACAGTAGAATAAAAGAGAATGAGAGAACCTTCGGGTTCTCTTTCTCTTTTCTGAAAACTTTCTCCATTTTTCCATGAAATATGGTAAAATAAAAGAAAGAAGCTGACAAAGGAGACGGGTATGGAACAAACATTTTTTATCATTAAACCAGACGGTGTAAAAAGAGGACTAGTGGGTGAAGTGTTGAAACGCATCGAACAACGTGGATTTACAATCGAAAAATTGGAGTTGCGTACACAGGTTTCAGAAAGGTTAATTGATCAGCACTATCATGATTTGGTTGGTCAAAGTTTTTACCCACCGATTCGTGAATTTATGACTTCAGGACCGGTTCTTGTAGGTATCATTTCTGGTCCCAAAGTAATTGAAACTTGGCGAACTATGATGGGGGCAACTCGTCCAGAAGAAGCTTTACCAGGAACGATTCGAGGTGATTTTGCAAAAGCTGCTAGTGAAAACCAAGCTATTCAAAATGTTGTACATGGTTCAGATTCAGAAGAGTCAGCTAAGCGAGAAATTGCTCTTTGGTTTGACGGAAAGTAGTAAAAGTTTGATGTAAGGGTTACTTGCATCAAACTTTTTTGCATTTTAGAGTAGAAAACTGACAGTTGAGAAATATTCTAGCAATGGGGAGGATTTCTAGCCTATAATAAGAGCAAGTAAGGGAGGAAGAATGATGGAAAAAATGAAAAAGCAAATTCGTATTTTGTTATTGCTGACAGTTTTTGGCCTTAGTAGCTGTTCTTGTTTAAGTTTATCGACTTGGGCCTTGATGTTAAATCAAAACTGCTTCTATTATTTAGTTGGCATGTTGCTCCTTGCCAGTATTGGGGCAGGGATAAACTACTATAGTGGACAGCAAAATCAATCTTATTCAGTTTTTAAGGAAGATAAGCGACAATTCTTGTATAGTCTGTTGCTCTTAGTAAACATTTTGGGTTTAGCTTTAATTGTCATAGAACATATCCTTGCAGGAAATACATCCGTAGAAGGGTTTGTGGAAGCCTTTCTACCGAGTTTCTTTTTCTTATTTGGTATTGATTTGTTGGTTTTTCTACTAATTCAGAAGTATGTAAATGGATTGAAAAAGATTTTGGGAAAGAAGGAAATCTGTTTTATTAGTGGACTAGCTATTCTAATCTTTCTCAGAAATCCTTGGATGGTATTGTCCATGACCTTTTATATTGCCTTGGGAATGCTATTTCTAGGACTGTTGGTGCCAAAAGTCATTCGCTGGGAAGTTTCATTTTACAGTCATTTGATGAGAGATATCTTGTTAGTCGTTTTTTTGCTGTTTCTATTTTAAATATAAAAGAAGTGAAGGTCCAAGTTTTACAATTTATAATATGGAATTCATAGATAATATCTCGACAAAGGACAACTTTTTGGTATAATAGAAACATGTACACTAAAAACGAAGAAGAGTTACAGTCTTTAGGTGAACGTTTGGGCTGTTTATTAGAAAAGAATGATGTCTTAATTCTAACTGGAGAACTTGGAGCAGGCAAAACGACCTTTACAAAAGGTCTTGCTAAAGGGTTACAGATTACTCAGATGATTAAGAGTCCAACCTATACTATTGTGAGAGAGTATGAAGGTCGTCTTCCTCTTTATCATTTAGATGTTTATCGTATTGAGGGGGACGCTGATTCTATCGATTTAGATGAGTTTCTCTTTGGTGGCGGCGTGACTGTCATCGAGTGGGGACATCTTTTAGGTGATGCCTTACCAGATACCTATTTAGAATTGGAAATTCTAAAAGAAGAAGACGGTCGCAGACTACATTTCCAAGCAAAGGGTTTGCGTGCAGAAAAACTCTTAGAGGAGCTTCAACATGGAGTATGAATTGCTCATTAGAGAAGCAGAACCTGGTGATGCTGTTGAGTTAGTATCATTTTTAAATCGTGTCAGTGTAGAAACAGATTTTACCAGTCTGGACAGTAATGGCATTTTGATGACAGATACTGATATGGAGTTGTTTTTGGATAAACAGGCACACTCTGAAAATCAAATCACTTTACTGGCCTTGCTGAATGATGAAATTGCTGGTCTTGTGAATATCACAGCTGATCAACGCAAGAGAGTTCGTCATATTGGAGATTTCTTCATTGTGATTGGTAAGAAGTATTGGAATAATGGACTGGGAAGTTTGTTACTTGAAGAAGTCGTAGAATGGGCACAGACTAGTGGCATTCTTCGTCGACTTCAACTCACTGTCCAAACTCGTAATCAGGCTGCAGTTCATTTATATCAAAAGCATGGCTTTGTAATTGAAGGTAGACAAGAGCGCGGTGCATACATAGAAGAAGGGGAATTTATAGATGTTTACCTGATGGGTAGACTAATAGATTAATAGAAATATGGTTAAAAAAATTATTGGAATGGTGCTAGCTTTTCTAGCCGTGACAGTTTTGGGTGTGGGTGTTTTTGCTTATACTATTTATCAGCAAGGTACAGAAACCTTATCACGGACCTATAAAAAAATTGGGGAAGAAACCAATGTTATTGAGGCGACTGAACCCTTAACGATTCTTTTGATGGGGGTTGATACTGGAAACGTGGAACGAACGGACCCTTGGGAGGGGAATAGTGACTCTATGATTCTCTTAACGGTTAATCCGCATACGAAAAAAACCATGATGTTGAGTTTGGAACGTGATATCCTGACGAAAATTCAACATAAAGATGGTAGTATTGAAGAAGCGAAGTTAAACGCTGCCTATGCTGGTGGTGGTGCAGAGTTGGCTATTTCAACTATTCAGAAGATGATGAATATTCATATTGATCGCTATATTATGGTCAATATGCACGGATTGCAACAATTAGTTGATGCAGTTGGTGGAATTACCGTTAATAACACTCTAGGATTCCCGATTTCTATTAGTGACCAAGAGGAATTTAATACCATTTCTATTGGTGTTGGGCAACAAACTCTAAATGGAGATGAAGCTCTTGTTTATTCTCGCATGCGCTACCAGGACCCAGAAGGGGACTACGGACGTCAGAAGCGTCAGCGTGAAGTCATTCAAAAGGTTGTTGAAAAAGTTCTTAGCTTGAATAGTGTTAGTCACTATCAATCTATCTTAAAAGCCCTAAGTACCAATATGCAGACTAATATTGATCTATCTGCGAAAAGTATTCCGAACTTGTTGGGTTATAAAGATTCATTTAAAACCATTGAATCACAACAGTTGAAGGGTGAGGGAGAGATGTTGCAAGGTATTTCTTACCAGATTGTTTCTAGAGAGCATATGTTGGAAATGCAGAATATATTGCGACGTTCTTTGGGACAAGAAGAAGTCACTCAGCTTGAAACAAATGTTGTCTTATTTGAAGATTTGTTTGGACGGGTGCCTGTTGATAATGGGGATAATCAACAACAAGGCGTCTTTGTAACAAATGAAGTAGAATAGTTTGTTTTTTGATACAAATAAAAAATCAATCGTGGGAAATTTCCTGCGATTTTTTCAAAAAAATACGAATAGATAGGTAGGAGGAAACATGAAAGCAGAAATCATTGCTGTCGGAACAGAAATTTTAACAGGACAGATTGTTAATACCAATGCTCAATTTTTATCAGAAAAACTAGCAGAAATTGGAGTAGACGTATATTTTCAGACGGCTGTAGGAGACAATGAAGCTCGTCTCTTGTCTTTGCTTGAGATTGCCAGTCAACGTAGCAGTTTGGTGATTTTGACAGGTGGTTTGGGACCGACAGAGGACGATTTAACCAAACAAACTCTAGCTAAATTCTTAGGGAAAGAATTAGTCTTCGATCCTCAGGCGCAGGCGAAGTTGGACGTCTTTTTTGCCCAGAGACCAGACTATGCTCGAACACCGAATAATGAAAGACAAGCTCAACTTGTAGAAGGAGCGACTCCACTGCCCAACGAAACAGGACTGGCGGTTGGAGGAATCTTAGAAGTAGAAGGAGTGACCTATGTCGTCCTTCCAGGTCCGCCAAGTGAATTAAAACCTATGGTCTTAAACCAACTTCTACCCAAGTTGATGACAGGGAGCAAGCTATATTCCCGAATTCTTCGTTTCTTTGGAATTGGCGAAAGTCAGTTGGTGACCATTTTGGCTGATTTGATTGCTAATCAGACAGATCCGACCTTAGCACCTTATGCCAAGACAGGAGAAGTCACTCTGCGTCTGTCAACAAAAGCTAGTGATCAAGAAGAGGCGAATCAAGCGCTGGATATCTTGGAAAATCAAATCTTGGACCGCCAGACTTTCGAAGGAATTTCTTTACGAGACCTCTGTTATGGTTATGGAGAGGAGGCTAGCTTGGCCAGCATTGTGGTAGAAGAACTGAAAAAACAAGGGAAAACTATCACGGCTGCAGAGAGTTTGACTGCAGGGCTTTTCCAAGCTACTGTGGTGGATTTTTCAGGAGCTTCAAGTATATTTAAGGGTGGTTTCGTGACCTATAGCCTGGAGGAAAAATCAAAGATGTTGGATATTCCTGTCAAGGACTTGGAAGAACAGGGTGTGGTGTCTGAATTTACAGCTCAGAAGATGGCTGAGCAGGCACGAATCAAGACTCAGTCTGATTTTGGCCTTGGTTTGACTGGAGTGGCAGGACCAGATAGCCTAGAAGGACATCCAGCTGGGACAGTCTTTATAGGCTTGGCTCAAGAGCAAGGAACTGAAGTCATCAAGGTCAATATTGGAGGTAGAAGTCGAGCAGATGTACGTCACATTGCGGTTATGCATGCCTTTAACCTAGTTCGCAAGGCTTTATTAAGTGACTAACTTTTGATATAATAGTAGATAGGTCTGAGGACCATTAGAATGTAGGAGAATAGAATGGCGAAAAAACCAAAAAAATTAGATGAAATTTCAAAAAAATTCGGGGCTGAACGTGAAAAAGCCTTGAATGACGCTCTTAAACTGATTGAGAAAGACTTTGGTAAGGGTTCAATCATGCGTTTGGGTGAACGTGCGGAGCAAAAGGTGCAAGTGATGAGTTCAGGTTCTTTGGCTCTTGACATTGCCCTTGGTTCAGGTGGTTATCCTAAGGGACGTATCATCGAAATTTATGGACCAGAATCATCTGGTAAGACAACAGTTGCCCTTCATGCAGTTGCCCAAGCGCAAAAAGAAGGTGGTATTGCTGCCTTTATCGATGCGGAACATGCCCTCGATCCAGCTTATGCTGCGGCTCTTGGTGTTAACATTGACGAATTGCTCTTGTCTCAACCAGACTCAGGAGAGCAAGGTCTTGAGATTGCAGGAAAATTGATTGACTCAGGTGCAGTTGACCTTGTCGTGGTCGACTCAGTTGCTGCCCTTGTACCTCGTGCGGAAATTGATGGAGATATCGGAGATAGCCACGTTGGTTTGCAGGCTCGTATGATGAGCCAGGCCATGCGTAAACTTGGTGCTTCTATCAATAAAACAAAAACTATTGCCATCTTTATCAACCAATTGCGTGAAAAAGTTGGGGTGATGTTTGGAAATCCAGAAACAACTCCTGGTGGACGTGCTTTGAAATTCTATGCTTCAGTACGTTTGGATGTTCGTGGAAGCACACAAATCAAGGGAACTGGTGACCAAAAAGATACTAATGTCGGTAAAGAAACTAAAATCAAGGTCGTGAAAAACAAGGTAGCTCCACCATTTAAGGAAGCCTTCGTTGAAATCATGTACGGAGAAGGGATTTCTAAGACTGGTGAGCTTTTGAAGATTGCAAGTGATTTGGACATCATCAAAAAAGCAGGAGCTTGGTACTCTTACAAGGATGAGAAAATCGGGCAAGGTTCTGAAAATGCTAAGAAATACTTGGCAGATAACCCAGAAGTCTTTGATGAGATTGACCATCAAGTCCGTGTTCAATTTGGTTTGGTTGATGGAGAAGAAGCTTCTGTAGAAGGTGTTGAAACTAAAAAAGATGAAGCAGTTCAAGCAGATTCTGTGAATGAAGAAGTAACTCTTGACCTAGGCGATGAGCTTGAAATCGAAATTGAAGAATAAGCTGTCAAAGTAGTGGAGAAATCCACTGCTTTTTCGATTCTTTATTCAAGATTTCAGATTGCCTATAGTTTGCTGTTTCTTGTCGCTCCTCTAGAAAGCTGATATAATAGCCTTATGAATAAAAAACGAACAGTGGACCTGATACATGGTCCGATTCTTCCCTCGCTCTTAAGCTTCGCCTTCCCAATCTTGCTATCAAATATTTTTCAACAGCTCTATAATACTGCTGATGTCTTGATTGTTGGGCGTTTTCTTGGTCAAGAATCCTTGGCTGCAGTAGGAGCGACGACAGCAATTTTTGACCTGATTGTAGGTTTTACTCTTGGTGTTGGCAATGGCATGGGAATTGTCATTGCCCGCTATTATGGGGCTCGGAATTTTACTAAAATAAAGGAAGCAGTAGCAGCTACCTGGATTTTAGGTGCTCTTTTGAGTGTTGTAGTGATGCTGCTGGGCTTTCTTGGCTTGTATCCACTCTTGCAATACCTAGATACCCCTGCAGAAATCCTTCCCCAGTCCTATCAATATATTTCTATGATTGTGACCTGTGTCGGTGTCAGCTTCGCTTATAATCTTTTTGCAGGCTTGTTGCGGTCTATTGGAGACAGTCTGGCTGCGCTTGGTTTTCTGATTTTCTCTGCTCTGGTTAATGTGGTTCTGGATCTCTATTTTATTACGCAATTGCACCTGGGAGTTCAATCCGCGGGACTTGCTACCATCATTTCGCAGGGTTTATCAGCGGTTCTCTGTTTTTACTATATTCGTAAGAGTGTTCCAGAACTTCTACCTCAGCTGAAACATTTTAAATGGGACAAGGCCTTATACGCCGATCTCTTGGAGCAAGGTTTGGCTATGGGCTTGATGAGTTCAATTGTGTCCATTGGTAGTGTGATTTTACAGTCTTCTGTTAATACCTTTGGAGCCGTGATTATTAGTGCTCAAACAGCAGCTCGACGCATTATGGCCTTCGCCCTTCTTCCCATGACCGCTATTTCCGCTTCGATGACGACCTTTGCTTCGCAGAATTTAGGTGCTAAGAGCCCAGACCGCATTGTCCAAGGTCTTAGAATCGGCAGTCGTTTAAGTATATCCTGGGCAGTTTTTGTTTGTATCTTCCTCTTTTTTGCCAGTCCAGCCTTGGTTTCCTTCTTAGCTAGTTCGACGGATAGCTACTTGGTAGGAAATGGCAGTCTCTATCTGCAAATCAGCTCAGCTTTTTATCCTATTTTGAGTCTCTTGTTAATTTATCGCAATTGTTTGCAGGGCTTGGGGCAAAAGATCCTTCCTCTAGTTTCTAGCTTTATTGAACTAATCGGAAAAATCGCTTTTGTGGTCTTGATTATCCCTTGGGCAGGCTATAGAGGAGTTATTCTTTGCGAACCCCTAATCTGGGTTGCCATGACAGTTCAACTGTACTTTTCGCTTTTCCGTCACCCCTTGATAAAAGAAGGTAAGGTCATCTTGGCAACCAAAGTGCTATCCTAGTTGGATTTGCTGAATAAAATCTATTTCCTCTAGTGAAAATCGAAAAAACTTGTGTTATAATAAGAAAGATTAAAATGTGAAAAAAGGAGATTCCTAATGGGACGTAAATGGGCCAATATCGTAGCCAAGAAAACGGCTAAAGATGGAGCTAACTCTAAAGTATATGCAAAATTTGGTGTAGAAATCTATGTAGCAGCTAAAAAAGGTGATCCAGACCCAGAATCGAACACTGCTTTGAAATTCGTTATCGACCGTGCTAAACAAGCCCAAGTGCCAAAACACGTTATCGATAAAGCGATTGATAAAGCAAAAGGAAACACAGATGAAACCTTTACAGAAGGACGTTACGAAGGTTTTGGACCAAATGGTTCTATGTTGATCGTGGATACTTTGACTTCAAATGTCAACCGTACAGCGGCTAATGTCCGTGCAGCCTTTGGTAAAAACGGCGGAAACATGGGTGCTTCTGGTTCAGTTTCTTACCTCTTTGACAACAAGGGAGTTATCGTATTTGCAGGTGAAGATGCCGATGCAGTCTTTGAGCAATTGCTAGAAGCAGATGTGGATGTGGATGATGTAGAAGCGGAAGAAGGTACAATCACAGTTTACACAGCGCCAACTGACCTTCACAAGGCTATCGTTGCCCTTCGTGAGTCAGGTGTCGAAGAATTCCAAGTTACTGAATTGGAAATGATTCCTCAGTCAGAAGTGGAATTGTCAGGCGATGACCTTGAAACCTTTGAAAAACTTTACAGCGTTCTTGAAGACGACGAAGACGTACAAAAGATCTACACAAACGTAGATGGATTCTAATTTAACCTAGAGAATATGATCCTAAGTGAAAAAATCACTTGGGATTTTTTGAATCAAGAAAATAGTTCTCTAGGAAACTTTTTTCTTGACATCTTTTCTGAAAATGGTAAAATAGTTCTCATGGAAACTTATTTAGTTCCTAGGAGAACTAAATGTGATGGTTAGAAAGGAGTTAGTATGGATAAACCGATGTTAGTCTTTAAGCGTTTTGGTCATCAGATTCATCTGATGGTGCAAAAGGAAGCCAAGCGTTGTGGCATTGAATTTATGGGTGGACCACAAGGTCAGGTTGTACGTTTTTTGGATAGCCGTGAGGAAAACCAAAACTTGGTCTTGATTAAAGATATTGAGCAGGAACTCAATATTTCCAAGTCTGTGGCGAGTAACTTGGTCAAGCGTATGGTGCAAAATGGTTTGGTGGAATTGGAGGCGAGTCCTGTCGATAAGCGGGCCAAGTTTGTTCGTTTGACGGACAAATCGCGTTCTCAGATGCAAGAAGTTAAGGCCTTCTTTGAACGCATTGACAACCAGTTGATGGAAGGCATTGATGAAGATGAATTACTGATTTTTGAGAAAGTCCTTGCTCAACTACAGGAAAATATCAAGGGAATAGGAGGAGAGAATGAAGAAATTAGCCAAACGAATTAGTAGAAAAGAATGGGGGATGATTTTACTAGCCATTCTCTTTACCTGCTTTTCAGTCTACCTAGAGTTGGAAGTTCCGACCTATATCTCGAAAATTACGGATTTGCTGGGAAGTCAAGGAACCAACTTGGATGAGTTATGGCAACCAGCAGGTATGATGGTCGGAATGTCTTTTTTTGCCTTCTTATCCGCAGTCGCAGTTGGATTTTTTGCATCCCGAGTGGCGGCTTCTTATACTAGTAGGCTGAGAAGTGATATTTTTAACCGAGTTTTGGATTACTCGCAGACAGAGATTAAGAGATTCTCTATTCCCAGTCTTTTAACTCGTACTACCAATGACATTACTCAAGTTCAGATGTTGATTACCATGGGCTTGCAAGTAGTTACGCGTGGTCCGATTATGGCTATCTGGGCTATCGGGAAGATTTTAGGTCATTCAGAATACTGGCTCTGGGCCGTACTTGTGGCAGTGATTGTCAACGTTCTGATGACGACTGTTTTGATGACGCTAGCCTTTCCAAAACAGTCCTTGATTCAGGGGCTGACTGATAAACTGAACAGTATCACTCGTGAGAGTTTAACAGGTATTCGTGTCGTTCGCGCCTACAATGCTGAAGAATACCAAAATGAAAAATTTGCAGCAGCAAATGATGAATTGACACGCTTGAATTTGTTTGTCAACCGTCTTATGGCTATTTTGAACCCTATCATGATGGGGATTTCAAGTGGTTTGAGTGTGGCGATTTACTGGATTGGGGCCTATGTGATTAACGATGCTGCTGCGACAGCACGTCTGCCTCTCTTTAGTGACATGGTTGTTTTCATGTCTTATGCCATGCAGGTTGTTATGGGATTCCTTCTCATGGGAGCGCTCTTCATCGTTCTTCCCCGAACTATGGTCTCTGCCAAGCGGATTAATCAGGTTCTAGATTTGCATTCTTCTATCCGAAATCCTGCTCAAGTGCAGTTGGCTGATGAAAATCTCAAAGGTCAGGTCGAATTTAAGGATGTGACCTTCCGCTATGCTGCAAATTCGGAGGCAGTTATCGAGAATGTTAGCTTTAGAGCAGAAGCTGGCCAAACAGTGGCCTTTATCGGCTCAACTGGTTCTGGTAAATCAACTCTGGTCAATCTAATTCCACGTTTCTACGATGTATCAGCAGGAGAAATTCTAGTGGACGGAGTTAATGTTCAAGATTACGGTTTGGAAGATTTGCGCAACAAGGTTGGGTATATTCCACAAAAAGCTGTACTCTTTTCAGGTGATGTCAAGGGCAATCTAGACTTTGGACACAGTCAAGAAACACCGCTTAATGAACAAGCTATGTGGCAAGCCTTAGAATTGGCCCAGTCTAAGAACTTTATCGAAGACAAGGAAGCGGGCTTAGAGTCAGAAGTAGCCCAAGGAGGAACCAACTTCTCAGGTGGACAAAGACAGCGTCTGGCTATTGCTCGTGCCTTGGCTCGGAAGCCAGAAATCCTCATCTTTGATGACTCCTTCTCAGCCTTGGATTACAAGACAGACCGTGTCCTACGCCAAGAGCTAGCAGAGAAAACAAAATCTATGACCAAGCTTATCGTCGCACAGCGTATTTCAACGATTATGGATGCAGATTTGATTTTGGTATTGGATCAAGGTAAAGTCGTGGGACAAGGCACCCACAAGGAACTTCTAGCTAATAACGAAGTTTACCAAGAAATTGCCTATTCACAACTATCGAAGGAGGAATTGGAACATGGAAAATAAGAGAATGTCTCTTTGGAAACAGAGTAAACCCTATCTTGCAGGCCTCCAGTTTGCCCTTCTAATCGCCTTTCTAGCAACAATCGTATCCAATATCATTACTGTATATGGTCCAACCCGTATCAAGGAAATGACCAATATTATTGCAAGTGGGCTAGAAACAAGTGTGGATGTCGCTGCGGTTGCAGCCATTGGTAGTTTTTTGGCCGTCATCTATGTGATTGGACTCCTATCAAATTATTTGCAGGCCTTTCTGTTTACAACAGCCATTCAACGTTTTTCAGAGCGTCTGAGAAGAGCGATTGCAGAGAAAATTAATCGTCTTCCATTAGGATATTTTGATGGACATTCTCAAGGAGATACCTTGTCTCGTGTGACTAATGACGTTGACACTGCAGCACAGTCCCTCAATCAAAGTCTGGGGACAGTTCTTTCATCCACTTTATTGGTCGTGGCAGTTTTGGTGACCATGTTTGGGATGAACTGGATTTTAGCCTTAGTGACGGTTGTTTCAACTCTTATCGGTTTTGCTTTCGTGTCCGTTTTTATGGGCAAATCGCAGGGCTTCTTTAAGAGTCAGCAACAGGATTTGGCGGCTGTAAATGGTTATGTGGAGGAAATGTACTCTGGCCATAATGTGGTGACCAGTTACAATGCTATCGAGAGCACCAAAGAAGAATTTGCGACCTTAAACTATCGTCTGTATGACAGTATCTGGAAATCTCAGTTTATTTCAGGGATTATGATGCCGATTATGATGTTTATTGGGAACTTTAGCTATGCCCTAGTGATTATCGTTGGGGCAGCCTTGGCTCTGAATGGGCAGATTAGTATCGGGATTATTGTTGCCTTTATGGCCTACGTTCGTATCTTTTCTCAGCCTCTTTCACAAATTGCCCAAGGGATTACTAGTCTTCAGCAGGCTAGTGCAGCCATGGGACGTGTCTTCGAATTCCTAGCTGAAGAGGAAATGGAGGATGAATCCCATAAAGAAAGACAATTGAGCGATATGAAAGGGCAAGTTGTCTTTGATCGAGTTTCTTTTGGATACACACCAGAGCGAACCATTATCCATGACTTTTCTGCGACAGCTCATGCAGGTCAAAAGGTTGCCATTGTAGGGCCGACCGGAGCTGGGAAGACAACCATTGTCAATCTTTTGATGAAGTTCTATGAGATTGATAAGGGAAGTATCCGTATCGATGGTGTGGATACCAAGGATATGAAGCGTTCGGAAGTACATGATGCCTTTTCAATGGTCTTGCAGGACACCTGGCTCTTTGAAGGTACTATCCGAGACAATCTCATCTATAACCAAGAGGGGATTAGTGATGAGCGCGTGATTGAAGCCAGCAAGGCTGTAGGGATTCACCACTTTATCATGACACTACCAGATGGTTACGATACCGTCTTGGATGATACAGTGACCTTGTCTGTCGGACAAAAACAACTCTTGACTATCGCTCGTGCTTTGCTGAAAGATGCGCCACTCCTAATCCTAGATGAGGCGACTTCTTCTGTTGATACCCGTACAGAGGAATTGATTCAGAAAGCCATGGATCGTTTGATGGAAGGTAGAACTTCCTTTGTCATCGCCCACCGCTTGTCAACCATCCGCAATGCTGACCTGATTCTTGTTATGAAAGATGGCAATATCATCGAGCAAGGAAATCATGAGGAGTTAATGGAGCAAGCTGGCTTCTACGCAGACCTTTACAACAGTCAGTTTACAGAAGGTGAAGCAGAAGAATAAATCGAAAGAAGGCTTGACGGCCTTCTTTTTCTGCACTATACTAGAAGACAAGTGCTTCCCTGCAAGTAATACTCTTCGAAAATCTCTTCAAACCGCGTCAGCTTCCATCTACAACCTCAAAACAGTGTTTTGAGCAGCCTACGGCTAGCTTCCTAGTTTGTTCTTTGATTTTCATTGAGTATAAAATTTGAGTAAGTGATGAGAAAATATATGAAAAATTATCAAGAATGGTATAACCATATCGCTGCTAACATTGAAAATAAACCTTTTTTCCTGAGATTGTTAAGAACTTTCAATCGGTTCATGACGGTAGTTATGCCTATAGTTTATTTAACCTTGTTGGCCACTACCTATTTCCAAGAAGGCTTAGGGAAACCGGTCTTAATCTATGTGTTTGTACCTGCTACAGGTTTTGTGATTTTATCCCTTCTTCGTAAGAAAATCAATGCCCCTAGGCCTTATGAGGAATGGGATATTAAACCTTTGCTTGACAGAGATAGTCCTGGTCAGTCTATGCCCAGTCGTCATGTCTTTTCAGCAACCATTATTTCCATGGCTTGCCTTCATGCTAGTTTATCTCTAGGGATTATCTTGTTAGTCTTGTCAGCCTTCCTCGGTCTAGTGAGAGTTTTAGGGGGAGTGCATTATCCCAAGGATGTAGTGGTTGGTTATACTAGCGGTCTTGCGTGGGGGATGATTTTCTTTCTATTTTGACATGTAAGTTAAGGTAATCCTACAACCACTTACAGGTCTAAAGTAACCACTTGCTTTTTTGCTCTTGTTTTCTTATTTTGGCTTTGATATAGTAGAGTCAGAAAGGAGATGGAATGAAGTTACGAATCGAAATTGACAGCAATTTAGAGGAAACTGAAATTGTCATCAAGGCGGCGGCTTTGACAGATGAGATTGCGGATTTGCAGCGTCTCTTGCAAGAGTCCAAGTCTCCTCGGTTGATTTTTTACAAGGGAACAGGTGAATATTATCTGGACTTGTCGGAAATTCTCTTCTTTGAGACGGAAGGGAACAAGATTTATGCCCATACCCAGAAAGATGCCTACGAAGTTCGGCTTAAACTCTATGAATTAGAGGCTATCCTTCCTCGCTATTTTAGTCGGGTATCCAAGTCAACGATCGCTAATATCCGGCAGGTTTACTCGGTGGACAAGTCCTTTTCAGGAACGGGCACCATTTCCTTTTATCAGACCCACAAGGAGGTTCATGTGTCACGGCATTACCAATCCCTCCTAAAAGAAAATCTAAGAAACATGAGGTAAGAACATGAAAAAGAAAGCATTTGGTATTGTGTTGCTAGTATTGGCAGCTTTAATATTATTACAAGGAAATTTTGGAATCCCTTCATTCGGTGGGCAAATTTGGCCCTTGCTTGGTATTGCATTTTTTGCCTATCAATCAGTTGGAGCTTTGTTGCGTCGTCACTTAACTTCAGCCTCTTTTACAGCTCTAGTAGCCTTAATGATTGCTAACCACTTTTATGGCATTTTACCAATTCCTAATCAGTCATTGTTCTGGGCAAGTATTTTAATCGTAATGGGTGTCAGCGCACTCACTCATTCTAACAGAACTTGGAATGGGAAAAAATGGTGGTATGACGGTGAAAAGACCATTCTGACAGATAAGGAAGTTGCTTTTGGGACTGGGACTTTCTACAAGCAAGAGCAAGAATTGGTAGAAGATCAAGTAGAAGTTGGTTTTGGCAATGCCAAGATATATTATGACAATGCAGAGATTTTAGGAGATACCGCAACTCTGAAAGTGGAAGTTGGTTTTGGCAATGCAGTTATCTATGTTCCCCAACATTGGGGAGTTGATTTAAAGGTAGAAACTTTCTGTGGCGTAGCTAAGGCAGATACTCCTCTAGTCCCAACCAGCAAAACCTTGATTATCCGTGGAGATGTGGCTTTTGGGAAGTTGGGAATTGTCTACGTTAGGTAACTTCTAAAACTAACTTCCAGTTTCCCACACCCTAGCATTTAGTATAAGAAAAACGCGTGAAATCAGTGGAAATCCGTCTTAGACTAACTTCCACTGGTTTTCTTTTTCTTGATATATACAGG
>NZ_JASHCQ010000027.1:0-22915 GCF_047464035.1 Streptococcus mitis | reverse complement strand
GATGAAATCAAGCATTAGTAAAACCAGTGGAACTTACCCTGACACGGATTTCCACTGGTTTTTAGGATTTTTATCAGACTAACTTCCACTTCTACTAGCGGTGGAACTTAGTTTGCGAATTTACCCTCAATTCTTCTTTCAAAGGCTGTAAGTAGGTCATTTCTTGCTTATTTCTCATCTCCAGTCCTTCCTCAGCTATCAGGAGTAAGTCTTTGGAAATTTCAATAATCGCAGTTTCTTCCTCATCTGTAAGCTTTTTCTTAGAAAATTGCCGTCTTAAAAACTTATAATTTCGCCCAAATTCTTTAAAGAAAGATGCTGTTTCTAAATAAGCTTCTAACTTATCTAAATTAACTAATAATCCTAAGTGAAAAGCTGCTGAAGCGAAGGTTCTATCCAGAGGCTGAGTACACACACTACGAAACTCGACTGTTCCGCGAGCCGTTAAATCTTGGTACTGATAACTACGATGGGTTTCAAAATCCTTCTCTTGAGGATAAATAATAATCTCATCCCCATTAAGTGCATATGCTTGGATTTCAGGTGTAGCCAAATAGGCCCTTGCCTGAATCGGATAAAAATAAAAGGTTTGTTCATCACGTTCCGCAGTAAAAATTGCAGAATGATCTAGATAATCAAAAAAATCATCCTCATCTTTAAAGAGGCTAGCATTGACACCAACATTCTCTGGATAGATACCATGCATCGATTCTTCCCAGAAAATATCTCTTGAGATTTTTGTATCCCAATCCGCACCTGTAAACTCAGAGTTTGCAAATAAATAAGCCTTAGCCCCTTCAATTTGGGTAAAAGCATTAATCACTCGTAAGTAGTTAGACTTTGAAACATCCAACTGAACCTGACTCCCACAGATAAAAGCACCATATTCAGGGAAATGATGCAAGTCTGATTTAGTCACATTTCTACTCAAATTCAAATAGTCCATCAGCATGCGATACCGTGGATAAGCCACTGGACAATTCTCATTTTTATCCCAGTTGGGATGAATACCACAGCCAACAATAGCATGATTTGATTCAGCTAACTTCTTCTGGATTGCTCCCATATAAATACTAAAACGTTCTTCAATTTCTTGTATCGTTTCAGCCTTACCAAATGCAAACTCAATCGTAGTATAGGAAACTTCAAATAAAATAGCATCCTGACTTACTGGCTCCACTAACTGAATAGGAGTCCCAAAATCATCTACCTTTTCGACAGTAAAATCAAAAGCAGAAACTAAATATCGGAATAAGTATTTGATAACTTCAACATCTGTAGCATCCCCTTCCAAATTTACAACAGGATATTCCAGCTCAATCCCGACAAACAATTCAGGATTTTCTTTAATATTTTTCAAATACCGATGTTTTAATAAATCGATAGAACGAGACATACTTCCCTACACTTTCATAATCTAAATAAAATTTGAATAACTATTATTATACCAAAAATAATATAAAAAAGGAACGAAGATTTACAACGTTCCTTAACTCTATACTATACCGGCGGCCAACAAACTAGCGTTAAAATAAGTTTAAATAAATAACAAAAAAGCGATTAAATCAAGATATTATCACACGCTAGTTAGTATTGAAATTAAGGAAATTGACCAGTGGTTGACCAAATAAATTTTTAGTTTTTGCTATAATTTCTAAGTTAAAAATTTAATAATCACAATTTTTGATACATCGTTCGATACCGTATTCGGCGTAATCGGTATAGTCCAATATCCATTCTTAAAATTAGTTTAAATAGCGTAGTCTTTTAAACTAGTTTTGAGAATCCAAAAAATCTTCCTACATATGTAAGAAGATTTTTTTATTATTCTATGATTGTATAATCTCCACTATCTAACAAATCTATTACTTTTTGAACAAACTGAGTTGAAAGTAAATCTACTATATCAGCTCCATGAGTTTGAAAATTCTCATCTATTTCTTTGATTTCCAATTGAGTATTTTTTTCTACCCTTTCTTCTGTAATTGGGGTATGAAAACTATATTCACCGATTTCATAATACAAGAAATATAAATATTTTTTCTCACCTAAGCTATAATCAAAAAAGTCAACTTCCTTATTTCTATCGTAGTCATAGTAACTATTTTCCCAAACAATATCATTTCTTTTTTCATTATATAGTTTTTCATAATTTTTTTGATAACTATAGACTCGTTGTATTTTTTCCCTGTCATACTTTTTATGAATTAGTTTGGGGCTGAAGTTTAATAATAAATCTTCTTTCATACTATAGTATTTTTCTTTTTGTTCCTTTGCATTTTCAATATTATCTTCTTTGTATTTATAGAACCCACCTTGCTTATAATCTTTTATTTTATCTCGATAGTTTTTTGCTCTTTTATTAACAGAATATATACATTCTGCAATAATTTGATTTGTTATTTTTTTATTCTTAATTAAATCAGTATATCTCTTAGGAGTTCTCATTTTTTAACCCTCATATTGTTTCTATCTTATAGTATATATTTTAACAAAAATCTTCTTATTATAAAACAAGAAGATTTTTTATTATTCTAGTTCTTTCTACGTACTGTTACAAGTCCAAATGCTCCAAGAATTGCACCGAGTACCAACATTGCAACACTCGATGACTCGCCTGTATCTGGCAATGATTTTGCACGTTCTACTCGTGAATAAATCGGCTTACCTGATGCCTGTTGCTGACCCTGTCCATTCACGGTAACATTGCCTTTGTCATCAATAGTGACTACCTTATTATCCTCAAGTCCTTTGTTCAAACTGTTAATGTCAATTTCTGGAAGTTTATCAGCTGTTGGTGCTGTATTAGGAACTGCAACGATGGTTCCGTTAGAAAGTGTTTTAACGTTGCTATTTTTTGCATCTTCTTTCGCAAGTTCTTCAATGTTTAATTCTGGAAGTTCTTCAGCGGTTGGTGCTGTTTTAGGAACTGCAATGATTGTTCCGTCAGGCAATGTTGCAATGACGTTATCTTTTGCTTTTTCTTCTAAATCTTTAAGTTTGTCAAATTTATCTTGAAGTTTATCAAGTTTAATTTGTTCAAAATAAAGAGTTGTTGTGATTGATTGAATAAGTTTGTTAGTTTCTTTAAGTTTGGATTGAGCATCTTCAAGAACAGCTTGTTTTTCAGCCAATGTTGTTTTAGCTTTAGCCAAGTTGATTGGTGCTTCAACATAAGCTTTTAGTTCTTCAGCAAGAGCTTTAGCTTCTTCAACTAAACGGTCTTTTTCTTCAACCAATTTAGCTTTTTGAGCCTTAAGAGCTTCAAGTTTTGATTCTTGTGTTTTGAGCTCAGTTTTTGCATCAGCAAGAGCTTGAACTTTTTGTTCTTGAACAAGTTTAGACGTTTTAAGAGCTGATTTAGCATCATCAAGGGCTTGTTTCTTAGAAGCAAGGTCAGCTGAGAAGTTATCAACTGCTTTTTGAGCTTCAGCTTGACGTTTTTGTGCGCTTTCAAGAGCAAGTTTTGCAAGACGCAAGTTGTTTTTAGCAACAGCTGTTTGAACAGGTGTAGCGGTAGCGTCAGTTAATGTCTTTTCAGCTGAAGTTTTAAGTTCTAGAGCGTTAGCATAATCAGCAGATGCTTGTTTGAGAGCGTCATTTGCGTTTTCTGAAGCAGTTTGAGCTGTATCTTTTTCAGCTTTAGCTTCGTCATATGCTTTCTGGATAGCTTCAGCATTTGTTGGGTTAGTAATTGATGTACCTTTGTCTGCGGTAACCATGACTAGCCAATATTGACCATTGATGTTTGCAATGTCAAGACCAACATTTGAAGCGCTCGAAAGGTTATTTTCTAAATGCCCCCAGTTTGATGCAGCGTCAGCAAATGATGTACGCATTAAAGCATCAATAACCGCTTTTTTCAAATCGTACATAGTTTTGATTTCTGATTTAGGTGCGATGCCAGCAAGATTTTCTGTTCTAGCAACGAGGTTTTGACCAGCTAACAAACTGATGTGTCCATGAGTAAGCGGACTTTGAGCTCTTTCTTTATATGCTTTAGCACGATTTGATGCAACGTCAATCATTTCTTTTGTGACTGATGTATCGTTGTTTACACCAAGTTTTCTGCGAATTTGGTTTAATGCCTGAACATATAAATGAGAGATTTCTTCTTTTTGTGCTTGAGTTAGATTGTCAATATCAACTGGTTCATCTTTTGCATTTTTACCAATTGAAATTTCTGTGTTTTCAATAGCTGTAGCACCAGAGTCAGTCATGAAGTCTGAGTCGCCTGAAGCTTTATCTTGTTTGAATTGAGTCAAATCTGGAACCTTGACAATATCTACGCTATCTAGAGCTTTAGTAGCTTTAGCTAATTTGTCTTCAGCTTGAGAAAGTGTTGCTGTAGCATCATTAGCTTTTGTAGTAGCTGATGCAAGATTACTTTTAGATTCATTAACTAGAGTTGTTTTAGCATCAACATCTTTTTGTGCATCTGTAATAGCTTCTTGACGTTTTTCGTCAGCTTTCTTAGCATCAGTCAATGCTGTTTGTGCAAGAGAAACATTGTTTTCAGCAGATTTTGTTTGAGCTTTAGCTTCATCAAGTTTATCTTCAACTTGAGCAAGTCCAGTTCCTGAAATTGCATCTTTAGCAGATTGAACTTGAGCTTCTTTAGCAGAAACATCAGCGTTAGCATCAGTAAGTGCTTGTTCAGCGTTAGCAACATTTGTTTTAGAGCTGTTTACAGCTTCAGTTTGAGTTGCAATTTTTGTATCAGTAGTAGCTGTTTCTGTAGCATTAGCTTCTTGGTCAGCAAGATTTGCTTTTTGGTCTGCTTTGTTAGCTTCGATGTTTTGAGGTGTAGCTTTAGAAGCAACTTCTTCAGCGTATTTAACGTCTTTAGTAGCTTCAGCCACGATTGATTGAGCGTTAGACACTTGTTTGTTGTCTTCATCAGCTTTAGCTTGTGCATCAGTAAGTTGTTCTTTAGTTTGTTCTACAACTTTCTTTTGAGCATCAAGAGCTGGTTTTACGTCTGATGATTTTTCAGCAATAGGCTTTTCAACAAGAGCTGGTTCATTTACACTTGTTGCCGTATCTACATCAGAGTTAGCTTCTTGAGCAAGTGCAGGCATACCAGCTGATGCAAGTCCAATAACTGCTGTAGTTGTCAGAATTTGCAATTTCTTCATCAATTTCTCCTTTAATCACTTATTGAGTGATTTTTTATAGTTTCATTATATTATTTTATCATTTATCGGTGTAATATTCAACACTTATTATTTATTTAAGTGTAATTTATGCTACTTATTATTTATAATTTTTATCTTTACAATAATAGGTGAAGGTAACAAATATGAATCAAAATAACTTACAAACATTTATTGCAAAAAGAATTAGATACTTACGCCTTACAAAAGGATTAAGTCAGGAGAAACTCTCAGAATTGGCTGGACTAGGCTCTAAACATATTCATAACATCGAAAACGAAAAATATAATTTTCAAATACAAACACTGAATAAAATTCTAACCGCTCTTGAAGTAGATGAAAGAACTTTTTTTAACTTTGATTTCCCAATCCAAAGTAAAGAAATTGAAAACATCATCAGTCAACTTGAACAGCTTCCAGAGCCACAAAAAACAGATATAATAGATGCAATATCCACTTTATTAAACAATATAAACAACCGCTGAGAAAATCTCAGCGGTTTATTTTTATCCCAAAATTATCCTCTAAATTGCTTAGAAAATCCTCTCTCCAAAAAGAGTCATTTATATTCTTGTAAAATTCGACTAAATACCGTTTAAACGAAATTTCAATTATAACTCTATTTTTATTTTGTTCTTCAATCTTTTCTTTATACTTGTTAATCTGATACTTTTCAAATTCATATATTTTATTGGCAAGAGAAGAAATCACGTTCTTGTTTTCTTGATTCATATAAATTTTTTTAAACTTATTGAAAGATTTTTCAAAATTAAAAGGTGGTATAAATTCTTGATTCTTTAACTTATTATAAAATTCTTCTACTTCTTTTAATCTACTATTGTATGCATCCACTGACAATTCTGGTGCTACAGACTTTAATATTTCCGTACGCCCCCTAACATCCTCTAATAACTCACCTACTTTTTCAGCTTGTTCAATCCATAATTTCTGATTTTTAACCCAATCTTCTTTTAATTTTTGTTGAAATTCTTCTAATAAAGTACTTATAGTTAATTCAAAATTCGTTTCTAATATTTCTTCATTCAATAGTTGCTTAATTGTTGAACTAGTACGTGGCTGAATACGAAAAATTTTAATCGGTAGTTGACGTCTTTCAATCTCCAATTTTAATGAAAAAAGATAATCTTCACTCATTAAATACGCAGGCTTGCCAGGATTTTTAGACTCTTCTCTAATTTTGGCTTCTGGTGTTTTCAAACCTTGCCGTTGTAATTGCTTCACTAGCTTATCTTCTTTTTTATAGAGACTATCCCAACTCGAGAGAATTTTGGGATTTTTCCCAAATTTTGGAAATACATATAAAGTTTCAGCTACTTCATCTCCTTGAGAATTTTCGTATACTTCAATTACATGTTCTCCCTCTGAACAGTGCATATATTGCCCTAGTACATCTTTTTTCAAAATATCACGAATTTGTTTTTCAGTTATATTCATATAAAATTCTTTTTTTAATTTTCCACTAGGATAACTTCTAATATAATCCAAGGCTTCTTTTACATTATAATATTTCTCTTTCAATATAATGTCCTCCTTATCGCTATTTTCAGCTTATCAAATAAAATATCCTAATGCAATTTTTTTTTTATTTTTTCCCTTATGGTGCATTTGACGACTGTAATTTTTAATCATGATACACTTTAAATGTAAATAAAGAACGTTCAAATATTTACAAAAAAAATTTTAACAGAAAGAGCTAGTTTTTAGCTAGTTTGGTAAAAAATATGTCAGTTAATAACGATAAGTTAGTTCAAACAGGATTGTTTGGAAGCAATTCAAAACAATCAGAAGGTTCAATTGTAAATGACCGTCGTACTGCCCCTACGCTCACAAACATCTCAACTTGCGTTGCAGTAAGTGTTACAGAACCAAAACCATTTTTCCCAATCGTTGGGTTTGAGAAAAATAGTAATGATAAAAACGCCCCAATTTTCTCTGACAAATCAATTGGTTATGAAGTATTTTTATCAATGCCAAAAGATGATGGAGCTGTTAAACTGATTAGTTTAGTTGTTCCTACAATTGAAATTGCGAACAAGATTCAGTTCAGACATTTATATCAGTTAGTCAATCCAAGAGGGAAGTATAAATATAAAAGTTTCGATGTTATAGAAGTCTGGGCTGAAGATGTCAAAGAAGTTAGTTTAAAGTAGAGAGGAAATAGATATGAAAGATATTTCTAAAGAATTGGATGATTTAACAGTTTTTGACCTTCCTGTAGAGTTGCGAAAAATTTTAGCAACATACATAAATTCTGAAGTTCAAGGACGAGTTTCATCTTTTGTTAATTTGAGTTTAGTTTACTCAAACGGTCGTTACACTGATTTCATTCGTGCGTACATGTATTTTGAACTCATGCGTCGCAAAATGTTAAAGGAAATGGAAGAAATTTGTAGGCATTTATGATTAGATATAGGTTAAATGAAAATACAGGTCATTTAATGCCAAGCTTGCCAAATTTCGTAACTCTGCTTCAAGTAGTTGGAGCAGGGTTACTATTTTGTGGCTTTATTATTAAATGGCTAGTATTTAAAGGAACAGAAGTTGGTATTCTTGGAAGTGAAGCACAGCTTGGTTTGAATTTAATAGTGATTGGAATAGCTGTCTTGCTTTTGACGAATCTTGTTTTATTGGTACGATTTGTTTTTAAACTATCAAAATTTGGTTCAGTATCTCTATACTATCAGCTAAGGTTGATAGAACGACAGACACACTCTGCGTTGTTAGATTCAGCAACTGCTAATCGCAAAATCGGTAGCAAATTTATAGATGTTAGTAAAGCGCGTGCGGACTTCTCGAAGTCAAGCAGGCGCATCACGGTTAAAATCAAAAAATTAGCTGACCAAACAAATGACGATTTAGAAAAGTTTGCGGAAATGTTATCAGCGTGTTTAGTGGGTAAAAATCGTTCTTTAATTGTGTTAGATTATTGGTTGAGTGAAGATAATACAGAGTTCATATATTTATTAGATGATATTGTAGAAGCAAAAGCAAGACAGCTGAAGCCGAAACATATCACAGAATTAAAACCAGCCAATGATTTTGAAATAACAGTTGAAGAAGGCTTGACATTCTCAATGCTGAGAAATATCCATGCATTAATTGTTGGTAATACTTCAAGTTCAAAGACAACATTCTTAAAATCGTTACTTACTCAAGTTTTTATGTTTGATTCAGAAGTTGATTTAACAATCTTAGATGTTAAATCTGAGTTCAGTTCTTGGACTTTTCTTCCAACAGATGTAATTCTTTCTGAAAGTGAAGAGATTTTAGCATATTTTGAAGATTTGTTGGAATTAGTTATTAAACGTGAAAAAGAGATTGCAAAATTATCAGCACGTGATGATATTACTGGAGCGACTTTTGTTAATTTTGGTAAAGAGATGAAAATGAAGCTGTGTGTTATAGAAGAGTATTCAGCTATGCTTTCGAGCATTACAGATAATAAGATGAGAAAAAGGGTTCAAGATTTGGTCTTGTCTATTGTGTCTCGCTCTCGCTCTAGTGGCGTCTACATGTGTATCTGCATGCAACAACCGCGCTCTGAGTTGCTTTCAACGGCTATTAGAGATAATTTAGGTGTTCGTATCTGTTTATCAAATGGCGCTATAACAGATGAATTAGCTCGCATGGTATTTGGAGAAACAGATAATATAGATAATCATGCGCTCAGATTTTCAGGTTATATCATGACTAGTGATGGACAGTTCAGCAAACCCAGAAAGTTCTGGAATATTAATCTACATGAACACGGTTTGGAAAAGATTAGTACATTTAAAAGAGCATTCTTATACGGTCAACGATTAAGAAAAAAGCGTAAATAATTGGGTACTAGCATTCATGGGGTTCTAGTAATGAAGTCAATGCTTATCATTTCAATAAATATAATCATTGACAATAAAAGCAACAATTTTTCACTTGTCTCAACATGCAGGGACATCATTATAAAAAATATTAAACAAATTTCATCTAATTAGTAAAATTTTTATGTTGTGCTGTGTCAAGTAAATATGATGTTTGTTTGGATATGGCTACACAGTTTTCTCCGTCTGTGTAGTCATATCCAAATCAAAACAACTCCTCTCAAAATCAACACACACTCTTTATTTTGTGTCAAAATCAGAAAGGATTTTTATGAAAATTAATCAAAATGATAGAAAAAGAAAATTTTTTGGTCAAATTTCATTTGACTATGAACATAATGCAAATTCAAAATTAACTGAAAAAGATTTTCGTGAATCAGTTATTCAACGTATTCATGATTATTGTAAAAATGAAGAAGATAGGTATCATATTATTTTTCACGATAAAGATTTAAAAGATGACGGAAGTTCAAAACCACTACATGCACATTTTTATATTGATTTCAAGCATGCTCATACTTACACATCAGTATTTAAGGCTCTATCAATTTCAAGAAAACAAAATTTAGAATTTGTTCGTAGTTCGATAAAAGCATGCCGATATCTTACACATCGCAACGAACGTAACATGGAAGAACATAAATTCCCCTACGAAGTCGCAGACGTTATTTCATCAGAAAATGCAAACTATATCGATGATATCATGGGAAAAATCAAAAATCACAGCAAAGAAAAAGCTGACAATGGTCTAGAAATAGACGATTATTGTTTAGAATTAAGCTATCTAATCTCAGAAGAAGGCTTACTTACAACTGAAGCAAAACAACAATTATTTGAGCAATTCACTCAACGTATAGCACAAAAAGCGTGGAATTCAAATAAAAGACAGTTCGAGGAAAACAGACAAGAATATATTCAGAAAGAGTTTATTCGTATGAGTAAGGGCGAACGAAATCATACAGGTATTTATATTCAAGCTGAAGGGGGAACAGGAAAATCATATCTAGCACGCTTACTTGCAGAAGAACATGATAGGTTAGGAGCTCACACCCCATCCACTAATAAGAAACGTTTCGATTTGGGTTCAGGTTATAAAGGGGAAAAAACAATTGTAATCAATGAATTAGATGCAAGTTGTGGCATGACTTTTCGAGAGTTATTTCAGATACTAGAACCAGATTCAGCAACTCAGCTTAGTTCACGGTTTAAAGATGCGTATATTATCAATGATTTAACAATTATCACAAATTCAGATAGTTACTGGGATTGGTGTGATTCGTGGTTTGGAAAGAAAAATAAAGAATATCATCAACTAATGCGAAGAATTAGATTTGTAATCAAAATGGTTCATGATGAAAAGAATAAGGTTATCAAAATTGAATTATGGAATTATACAGCTACACGTGATTTAAAAGAAAAAGCGAAACAAGCATTTAAAAAATTAGAGACGTATATACTAAAAAGTGTAGAAAATGAAGAAGAATTTCGAAGAATTGCTTCGGATATATTAGAAAGAATTAAGAAAGAAAAAAATATTGACAACAAAAGAAAAGTTATCACTACAGACTCAACCGACCAAAGCGAGAGCAGTGATAACTAAGACTAGTGGAAATAATAAATACTATTTCTGCTCCTATTTTATCATAGAATAAGGAAAAAATATATGACAGATAAGATTTTAATTAAAATAGAAAATTTGGAAGTAAATCTTCCTGAAACACACATTATAGTAGAGAAAGATGAATATCTTGACTTAAAAAACAAGGCATCACAAGGGCAGTATATGAGCCTATCAGAGGTTTTAGAGATGGTTTCAGTCTCTAGACCTTGGTTGCTGGAACATGTTCTCTATCAAGCTGATATTCGTTCAAAAATTGATATTGAAAAGAATAAAGATGGTTTTGTAAAGTATCCGAAAAATCAGGGTGGTAGATATATCTTCTTAGCTTCTAAAACCAGAGTATTTTTTGAACAGTATTTTTCAGAATTATTAAAAGAGAAATGATATAATAGCCAAGATAATATCTTGGTTATCGTCTTTTAGAAAGAGGTAATCATGTCAGTTTCATACAGAAAACGAGGAAAAAAGAATTTATGGGATTATAGAATTTTTGATAAAAATAAAAAGGTAGTTGCTTCTAATTCAGGCTTTAAAACAAAACGGGAAGCTGAAATTGAAGCTTTAGCTCTTGAATTAAAGTTAATTAATGGTGCGATAATTAATAAAAATATTACACTCTTTGAACTTTGGGAAAAATGGTTAGAGTTAACAGTTAAACCACTTGGAAAGGCAGAGGCTACATTTAATAAACATTTATTACGTGGTAAGTTTATCAAAGAATATTTTAAAGATAAACCAGCCTTAAAAATCAAAGCAAGCGAATATCAAGCATTTATTAATAAGTACGCTGAAACAAATTGTCGTGACAATGTTAGTAGAATGAATGCGGAAATTAGAAATGTGATTGTGTTTGCTAAAAGAGATAAGCTAAATATAGAAGATATTACTGAAGGTGTCATTCTTTCAGGTCGTCCCCCCAAAAAAAGAAAAGATGAAAAATATATTCATAGTTTTGATGACTATCAAAAACTAGTAACATATTTAGAAAACAATCTTGATTTAACTACTTCAATTGTAACGTATTTACTATTGATTCAACTAAAAACGGGATTACGTGCAGGAGAGGTTGCAGGTCTCACATGGGATTGTGTATTGTGGGAAAGTTCAGAAATCAAAACGTATAGAAGATATGATACAGCTAGAAAACGGTGGGCGAACCCCAAAACTGAAGAATCAATCCGTACAATTCCAATAGATAAAGATACTTTAACGATTCTAAAAAAATTAAAACAAGAACAAGATGTGTTCGTTGAAAATGGAACAATTTCAAATAAAGAAAATATGATTTTAATGGATTTAAATTATAAAATTATTACAAATGCAGGTATTAATAAGCATCTAAAACAAATTTTAAAATCCTTGAAAATTCATCCTCAAAATATGACAAGTACAGGTTTAAGACATACGTATTGTTCAACAATGCTAGCAATGGGTGTTGATATTTGGGCAGTTTCAAAGTTAATGGGGCATCGGGATATTAAACAAATAACTGAAACTTACGGCCATCTAATTAAAGAAAAAGCAGAAATTGAAAACAATAAAGTTCGAGCAGTATTAACAAGTTTAGTAAAAAAAGAGAATTTTTGACCAAAAGTTGACCAAAAGAAAAAGGAACATTGATTTCACAACGTTCCTTAATACTATACTATACCGGCGGCCGGGGTCGAACCGGCACGTCCTTGCGGACACTGGATTTTGAGTTTAGCTCTTACCGTTTTATAAATATGTGAAGCCTTTCAAATAGCCTTTTTAAGAAGTTACCTCTATCGCAAAAACGATAGTTTTTTATTTTTAGTAACTTTTTAGGATTTACTTTTCCTCAATTTATCCATTATTTCTTTACTTAACTTATCGATATCCTCGTCAGTACCGAGTTCTTCCCCAAATAACTTACTAAAAGTAAAAGACTTATAAACTTTGTCACGACTTTCCTCAGTACCATCATCAAGTAATTCTAGATAATGTTGAAAATCTTTAATTACTCTTTGTTTTACTGTTTCAAAGTCTTCATCTTCAGTAACTGAATAATTGACAGGTTTCCATTCATTATATCCCATTTTGTCTAGCCTTTCATCATTTTTTTAATAAGTAGATTATACCATACGCGTACAGAATGTTTGTTCGTTAGAACTCTTTCGATTTTGAGTTTAACACTTAAAATTTTATATCTTTATAAACCAATAAAATCAGCGTTATAAAAAACTACTTATGTGATTAAAAAAATATAATTTTTGTTACTTTTTAAGGATTGATATTTTTTACTTGAATTTTAGAAATGTTAAAAATTTTGATTTACTAATCCGTATCATTAAGATATAATAATTTTAAGGTACTAAATGATTTAGGGGGCAAAAATGGAATTTCAAGTGAGAGTTTCAAGTGAGTGTATGTATTACTTTAGTCTTTTAGAAGAGATTTACTCTAAAGAGTTTACTGGAATAGTTACTAGGGGAATGATTTTATCAAAAGCATTTGAGGAAACAAAACATCTAAATAATTGGTTAGAGATTAATAATGATACTCTTACAATACCTTTACATAATATAGAATATTCAAAAGGTTATGGAGTAAAGATTAAAGCTGAAATAAGCGAAAATGTCGACCGAGGGATTAGAAATTTAAAAATTGAACTTCCTAAATATCTACCAGTTCGTTCTGTAACAATTGGGGTAACCGTCAAACTAATTTGTAAAGCAGCAATATTATTAAGGACAGATGAAAAATTCAGACAAAATGAAACAATGTCTATTTCAGAAATTTTTGAAAGCTTAGAAAAAAAATTAAGAAAAATTGTTGCTCCAATTAATTACGACAATCTTCAAGATATTTTATCAGATAGTAAAAATGAAATCCAAAGAAGTGTTAAATAACTTCTCTTTGGATTTTTTTATTTTTGTACCCTAAAAATTGTTTTTTTACACAAAAAACGTTGACAACTAGAATTTTTTCTGTTATTCTATTTGTGTAATGATTTCAGGGTACATTACCTTATAAAAGATTCGAGGTGATATTATGTTTGAAGTTGAACAAGAAGCTTTAGATTACTTCTATGAAGAATTGGAATTCTATTACGACGAAGATGAACAAGAAGAAATCTTTGATAGTTTTAATTACTAGCTATTAGGAGGAGTCGCCCTCCTCTTGCAAAATTATTTTTTGGAGGACAGTTTTATGACAGAATACAGAGTTTCCACATGGAATCTTAATTTACGTTCAGGCATTGGAAAAAACATTCCTAAAATGGTAATAAATGAACTCAATCAATTAGATGACGATATTATATGTCTAACAGAATACGTAAAGACAGAAAATCATAGTTTATTCTGTACTAAATTACAGGATATGGGATATGAAATTTTTGAAGATGTTCGCCATATCAAACTCGGTAATGAGATTTTAATTGGGATAAAAAGTTCTTTAATTTCTGATAGTAATTGTATTACTATTAATAATGACGATAATCATCCTAACTTTCTCAGAGTTGTTGTCAATATATCAGGAAAAACATTAAATATTATAGGAGCCCGTATAAAAACTGGCGGAAACGATATTATCACCGATTTCAAAGAACGCCAACTACAATTACGTAATCTTATCTTAAATTTACCAGAAGAATCCGAAAATACAATTATTTTAGGTGATTTCAATAATGGTTATTTTAAACAAGATGATGATGTATTTTCCTACAAAGGAAAAGCCAGAGAATTCTACTCCTATCCATTACTAAAATCAGAAATGAATAAAGTTGGTTTAAAAGTATATACTCCAGCAAATAAGAACTCTTGGAAATACTGTAAATTAGACCACATCATAGGAAATATTTGTGTATCAAACGAAAATTATTCATGGGAATTTTTAAATAATCCCGATTATAAAAATCAAGTAGGGTATCCCGACCACGCTATTTTAAGGGCAACTATCTCTTTATAGTTGTCCTTAAAATACTTGCTCATTAGAGGAGGTAAAGTAAAATGAGTGATTACTTAAAAGTATATCTATGTCTTATAGGATTTGTGATATTAGCTAGCATAGGAATTTTTATTCTTCCTCAAGGGCATTTCTTTTCAGTTTCTGCCCTTGTTCTTGGATGTATTCCATTATTTATTTCTATCTATTATTTCGCAAAAATCAAGCTCATAGGAGTTTACGAATTACTAAAAGAAATCATAGATAAAATAAAAGGTATCTAATATGTTTAAATTAAGACAAATTGCTGATTTAACAAGAAACAATATAATTTCCTGTTATAAGTTAAAAATACTGCACTGGTTGATACTAGGTATCTCTGCCTGCATTCTAATTACCACTATTGCCAATATTAGAGCTCCAACTTTTGTTCAAATTCTTTTCATATTTTTAGGTGGATTTATTATCTATAAAATTCATCTGAAAATAAAAATTTTTCGATATGACTTGGAGTATTACCTTATTATACGTGAGAGCTTACTTTATGTACTCCACACAAACAGACTTTATACTACATATAAAGATAGTACTGGACAAGAAAAAGTTATTAGAAGTGCAATCTTAGAATATGACTTAGATAGGCAAAACAGCCATATTCTTATCAAAGCTCTTATAACAGGTGACGAATTTAGCAAAAGAGTACAATCACTTGATGAGGTTTTAGCTGGGGTTCTCGAACTGGAATTAGAAGAAAAAATTATCCGACCTAGCTATGTAGAATACCATTTTTATTATAAGAAACCTGATAGGTTAGTTCTACAATCTCACAACCAAAGACAAGAGATAGATAGCCTTGATATAGATTTAGGATATGGTGTAAATTATAACCCTGTCAAATGCCCACATATTTTAGTATCAGGAGGAACTGGAAGTGGAAAATCAGTGCTCATATCTGTTTTGATTTTAGAATTTCTAAAACATCAATCAACAGTTTATATAGCTGACCCTAAGAACTCTGACCTAGGTAGCTTGTCTCATTACTTTGGAAATAAATACGTAGCAACCACCCCAAATAATATAGCTCGCATTGTGAGAGTTGTAGTTGAGGAAATGCAGAAACGATATCAAGTCATGCGCGATAACTTCCAGTATGGTTCAAATTTTACTGACCATGGATTTAAGCCAGTATGGCTTATATTTGATGAAATGGGAGCATTTAAAGCTACAGGTTCAGATAAAAAATCAAGAGACATTATCACTGAAGTTATGGATGGTATTAAACAAATTATTCTACTTGGAAGACAGTCAGGTATTTTTATCCTAGTATCTGCCCAACAAGTAAATGCTAGTACTACTTTAAGTACTGAACTCAGAGATAATTTAGGATTGAGAATAGCTCTTGGAGCTAATTCTATCGAGGGATATCGGATGGTCTTAGGTTCTGCTACTCCCAATAATTTGAAACCTATCGAGGTAAAAGGAGCAGGATATCTTTATATGCAGGGCTCTGGTAAAGAATCTGCCCAATACTGGGAAAGTCCTTACCTTGACACCACTCAATTTGACTTTATCAAAGAATTACAACTTTATTTAACCGAAACAAACTAATTTCAACGGATATTGTTGCTTAAATTCGATAGATTTTCAGCAACAATATCTGTTCCTCATCGCTCTGCGATGATAGAAAAGAGGTACACATGAAACTAAATGATTTTTTGAAACCAGAATTGCTAGGCAATCGTTTCTTTGCTGTAAAGGGCTATACAGAAGTTTTGGATAGGGAAACTAATAAACCAACTGCCTTACGACTAAATGTATCAATCCAAGATGAATCTAGTGATTTCTTTATGGAGATGATTCAGGTAAAGGTAAATACTTTAACTCCTACTGCCTCTGTTCAAGAGATGGCGAATAATAAAACTTGTCCAGTTAGTCTTAAAGACTTAAACGTAGGTCAATACAATGGAAACTTGTGGTTTACTTGTTCTGATGTAATTCTAATTACTAAATAATGTGTTATAATTATTTCTAAAATTTAAGGAGCTTACTATGCAAATTTTAACTTACCAAGATTGTTTAAATGAGAAAGGGGTTATCTCATTTGAAGAAGCAAGAATGATTTATGATTCTTTAATTAACTCTTCCAACATTCATGACCCTGAATTCCAAGTATATTGGAAAGAATTGGTTGAGTATAGTGCACAATATGCCGAAATGAGGGGAAAATGGCTAACACTTACTATTGAAGAACAAAATTCTCTTGACCCCTCTAGAAGTATTATTCATGATAGAATAATTCATAATCTGCAAGCTATTAGAGGTTTAGCGCAGATTGAAGGTAAAAATGTATCCTGGTTTGATAAATTTTACGATGATAGAAAACGTATAGGTGATTTTGCTAATTATATAAATTACATATACGCTGTAAATTCACGTTGATTATAGAAAGAATCTTATATGGCAATTTATTATTCCGTATCTGATATACATGGGCACTACAATGAGTTTATTAAATCTCTCAATAAAATAGATTTATCTGATAAACAAAATAAACTTATCTTACTTGGAGACTATATTGATTACGGTTCTCAATCTTTTCAAGTCATTTCTAAAATAATTGAACTTGAAAAGATTTATCCAAAACAAATTATTACACTTTTTGGAAATCATGAAGAATGGTTTTATGATTGGTTGATTTTAGATAATCCTACTGCTTCTGCGTTTCCAGAAACAATAAAGAGTTTCTTCTCTACAGAGGAATTGAACTATATTTTAAAATCAAATCCTAACAACTTTGAAACAGGTGTTAGAAACGAAATTAGAAATAATGATAAGTATATTCCATTTATAAACTGGTTCCAAAAACGATATGAAGATAGTCGTTATTTTGAAACAGAAAATCAAATTTTTGTCCATGCTGGCATTGATGAAGAAGCTAATAATCTTTGGAAAGACCTAACGAGTCCAGAGATATTTACAAACAAATTTCCTATTACAACTGGTAGATTTTATAAAGATATTATCTCTGGGCATTTTGCTTCTTGGGAAGTAGCTAAAGATAAAAGTTACCTAGGTAAGATTTACCATGATAATAAAAGTCATTACTTTATTGATGGAGATGTAAAAAATAGCAAAACAATACCTGTTATCTGCTATGATACAGTTAAAAAATCCTATCAATATTCAAAAAACACTTCTCTATTGCCTAAAAAATTTGATAGAGCTTAATTCTATTCTTAGACTAATATCAAAAATAAAGAGGGGAATATATATGAAGACATTATTAATTGGTGACTTACATTTAAAATCTCAACTAATTTTACCCATTGTTGACAAAATTATCCAAACACATAACATTAAGAGAATCATTTTTCTTGGTGATTATGTTGATTTACATGGTCAAACTAAAAATATCCAACTTTATGCCAAAGACCTCACTTTTTTATACTCTTGGAAAATAGACAAAGAGCAAAACGGAATAGATGTAATTAATCTTATAGGTAATCATGATGCTTATTATTTACTGGGAGAACAAGCCCCTTTCTCAATTCAAAATTTAGAAGTGTTTTTCGCAGTTAAAGAATTGTTGCAGGATTTGAAATTACAAATAGCTTATCAACTAGATGATTATTTAGTCAGTCACGCTGGTTTCAATCTGATATTTGACCCAAAAGAATGGCATTTTAACCTCTATACCAAAGAGCATGAAGAAGAATTAGATATTCTAGCTTATACAATAGGACCAATGCGTGGTGGGAAAGCTCTTGGAGGTTCTCCTTTATGGGCACATTTTAGAGAATTAGAACTGCTTCCCAACCAAGATTATCCTAAACAAATTGTTGGACATACCCCTAAAGAATCTATTGATATTTCTAAAAATGTTATTGGTATAGATACTTTTTCATTATATATTGACAAAGATAATAAATATCAATTTATTGGTAACGGAGATTTGCTAGTTTATGACCAAGGACATTTTGAGGTCATTTCAACAGACTGGGCAACAGACAAAATATTAAAACAATTACCACAACCACAAATTTAATAGCTACTTCTCATCATGTGCCTAAGCAAAACTGCCGACTGGAAGTCGGCAAGCTGGAAGTGTGTTTAGCGGAGCGGTGCTTAGGATCACATGATAGAAGTAGGGAGGAGCTTTGCTCCTCCTAGTTTATTTATTATATAGACAATCTTTTGGCGAAAAGCCAATCAAAAAGGAACTATTTTTATGACCTCATCCTCATATAATAAAAAGATAGTTCGTACTTCTTCCTATATTGAAATTTGGGAATATGAAAAGCCAATATTTTCAAAAGGAAAGTCTATATTAGATAATAATACTGAGAACAAAGAAAAAACTCAACGAAGAACTTTTGATGAACTAACACCTGAAGAACAAGAACAACGTCTTGAACGTATGAAGAAAACTCGCTTAGAAGCCAAGTGGAACTTACTCCGTTTAGTCGATTGCAATTTTGATGATACGACTTCTTTTTTAACATTGACCACTAAGGAAAATATCAGCGATAGAAACCACTTCAAAGACTTACTCAAAACATTTATCAAACGCTTTAACTATCACATATTTCAGACTAAAAAAAGCCAATTAAAATATATTACAGTATTAGAAAAACAAAAACGTGGAGCATGGCACGCTCATATTCTGCTTTTCAGCGTTCCCTATATCCCACATAGTCAACTATTAAAACTTTGGGGGCATGGAGCAGTACGGATAAATAAAGTTGATGTCGACAGCAAAGAAAACCGCGGTCGATATGTTACAAAATATTTTGAAAAAGGTATCGGACAAGAGCTACTAGAAAACTTTGGAAAACAAGCCTATCTGTCATCTCGCAACTTGAAAAAACCTGATGAAGATAAGTTTTATACCTACGAAACATTTGACTATGACAGCTCAACTGTCCTATATGAAACGGAGTACACTAGTAAAGTCTATAAGGACGGACAGTATTTCGATAATCGCGTTACCTACAAGAAGATAAAGCTAGATACAAAGGAGTAAGTCACATGATAATAACTGTAAATAAGAATGACCTAGTTGCCCTTGGTTTCTCCGAGGGAACTTCCAAACGTATTATCAGACAAGGAAAAGAATTACTAATTGCGAGAGGTTTTAGAGTTTATCAAAACAAACGTATTGGAACTATTCCTGCTACAGTCGCTACTGAAATACTTGGTTTCGATGTCCAAAATAGCCCACTAGGGGGTAAAAATGGCAATACGTAAAGTTAAAAATGGTAGTGGCTGGATTGTCGATATTAGTAATGGTTTTGACCCAATAACGTTAAAGCAACGTAGAATAATCAGAAAAGGCTATAAAACCAAAAAAGAAGCAACTGAGGCAGAAAACTATCTACGTAGTGTAGAACTAAAGGAACGCTACTTTGGAGCTAAAATAGGTGTTTCTATGCTCTATGAGTTATTAAAAGAAGAAGATATACTAAATCATCGCAAAGTTAGCTATATCAACACACAAGAGAATAACTACAATCGACATATCAAAGATTATTTTTCAAACGTCGATAATGTCGAAAAATTGACTTATGAAGACATCTATCAATTTAGAGAACATCTTAGACAAAAAGTAGCACAAAATTCAGATAAAACCTTAAGCACAAATACCATCAATAAAATCATGATTTTACTCAAAAAAATTTTTGATGTAGGCTTGCGAAAAGGTTATTACACTACAAATCCTGTAAAGCTACTAAAAAAATTACCAATTGAAAAAACTAAAATGCAATTTTGGACAGTCAAAGAATTTCAGCAGTTTCTAACACTGTTTGAACCAGAAGAATACAATATCAAATTACTCTTTACAGTCCTATTCTTTACAGGTTTAAGGCTTGGAGAAGCACTTGCACTAACATGGCAAGACATCGAATTTCCAAGCAATACAATTTATATCACAAAATCTGTCTATGTCAATAAAGGGGTTAGCCATATCAGCACAACTAAGACTAAAGCAGGGACAAGAAGAATTATTATCAATAAAAAATTAAGTCGAGAATTACAAGATTGGCAACAACATCAAAAACATCTGTTAGAGCAATTTACCAACGATAGCCTAAGTCTACAAGTGTTTCAAAATAGCCCAATCATAATTACTAAAAACTCCATTGAGAAACAGTACAAGAAAATACTTGAACGTGATAACACACTAAAAAAAATACGCATACATGATTTCAGGCATTCCCACGCTTCTCTATTGATAAACCAAGGGGAAGATTATCTAGTTGTGAAAGAAAGGCTAGGACACGCTTCTATAACGACTACAATTGACACCTACTCCCATTTGTACCCAAGTAAACAGAAAGACTTAGCTGACAAACTAGATGATTTATTGTAAAGTAGCTTGCATTTTTAAAAACTAAAATATAGAATAAAGATATGGATAAAATACAAAAATCAGTAAGCCAACGGGCTTATGAAGTAGCTAAAAAAGCTCACTTAGGACAGGTTGATAAAGCAGGTGTTGATTATATTAAACACCCTAAGACCGTTGCAAGTTTTGTAGAAACTGATGAGGAAAAAGCGGTTGCTTATCTTCATGACGTTGTAGAAGATACTAAACTAACCCTACTAGACCTAGAAGAGCTAGGCTTTTCAAAGACGATTATAGAAGCAGTTGATATACTTACAAAGAAGAAAGGACAGGATTATCAATCATATCTTAACCTAGTAAAGACAAATGAACTCGCTAGGGTTGTAAAATTGGCTGACCTACGTCATAATTCAGATTTAACACGACTTTCAAAGATAACTACAAAGGATATAGAGAGAAATAAAAAATATCGTTCTGCTATCGCTTTTCTAAGCCAAGTAGAAAAAAATTAGTAATTTTTAGTAACTCAATAAAGAACAGTTCAAAATATAGCAGATAAACTAGATGATTTGCTTTAAAAAGCTATTAAGGATTGAAAAAAAATAAATAAAGAGGTTAAAACTGAGTCAACCTCTTTTAATTTATCAAATAAAATGTGACGCTAAAGGATTAGTTATGTTCACAAAGAAAGTACTCACCTCGTTTAAGAAATCAATACATGTAAATAAAATACAATCGCCATCATCTGATTTTTCAACATGGAATGGTAATATACCATAGTAACTAATAATGTTACTGATATAACACAATGTAGAAAATAGTTCATTCTCGTCAGAAAAGTCGATATTAAGAAATTGTCCTTCTTTATTTAGAAAATCAATCCAATGTTCAGTGTTAAACTTACCATCCGCATTAAGGAAAGCAAATACAGACTTGATTTCAATACCTCTATTAACTTTTTGTAAACCATTCAATATTGTATTTTCATCCAGGATATCAAAATTTAGATTTAAAATTTTAGAATGAGTAAGCAATATTTCAGCCCTTCTTTTGAAGGTAGGATATCTATAACTTGAAACTTCTCCAGTTAGTTGTTTAACTTCATCCTTAAGATACTCATTTATTGTTCTATTTCCTAGAATAGGAAATACTTTATTGAAAAAATCTTTTCGAGAAAGCTTGAGCTTGAATTGTTCTTCCAATTCAATATACTCAGACTTCCAATTGCGAAGTACCGCTTCGCAAATTATGTTTGCATTAGTTGATAACATAATATCACCTCGTTTTCTATATTAGATAAAATTTCTTTAAGGTACTGTACCTTATATTCATTATAAACTAAATACAGAGAATTTGCAACACAAATAAGTAATTTTTAGTAACTTTTTACAAAATAAGTAAATACAAAAAAGGAACGAAGATTTACAACGTTCCTTAAAACTATACTATACCGGCGGCCGGGGTCGAACCGGCACGTCCTTGCGGACACTGGATTTTGAGTCCAGCGCGTCTGCCAATTCCGCCACGCCGGCAAATAGTAACTGGGGTAGCTGGATTCGAACCAACGCATGAGGGAGTCAAAGTCCCTTGCCTTACCGCTTGGCTATACCCCAATAATATAAAATAGGCGAGTGATGGGGATCGAACCCACGCATGCCAGAGCCACAATCTGGTGTGTTAACCACTTCACCACACCCGCCATAATTCTATTAACACGGGCAGTAGGAATTGAACCCACACTGAAGGTTTTGGAGACCTTAGTTCTACCTTTAAACTATGCCCGTAAAATGGAAGGGGAGGGATTCGAACCCCCGAACCCGAAGGAGCGGATTTACAGTCCGCCGCGTTTAGCCTCTTCGCTACCCTTCCAAAATATATAAATGGCGCGAGACGGAATCGAACCGCCGACACATGGAGCTTCAATCCATTGCTCTACCAACTGAGCTACCGAGCCTTATTGCGGGAGCAGGATTTGAACCTACGACCTTCGGGTTATGAGCCCGAC
>NZ_JASHCQ010000026.1:0-24020 GCF_047464035.1 Streptococcus mitis | reverse complement strand
AACTTTTTTAAATCTTTTTTCATCAAGTGCCTCAACCGCAACATACCATAGTCCGTACGGGATTCGAACCCGTGTTACCGCCGTGAAAAGGCGGTGTCTTAACCCCTTGACCAACGGACCAGAGTTGCTATTTTCAACTCTTACTATTATACCCACTTTTTAAACTTTGTCAACTACTTTTTTTATCTTTTTTCTATTTTTTTGTATGACTTCCTAATGAGTACGGATGTCAAACTCTTTAAACACAATACGTAAGTCTCTTAATACTCTTTGTCGACCTCGGAATCGTTCGTTTCTTAAGACACGTTCTAACTCTTCTTGTTGCTCTTCACTTTGTTTGTTTCTATAATCTCTTAGGGTTTCATGAAAGAGATAATAATCATCTAGCCACAGACCTCCCTCACTGATACGATGACTAATCTCACCTACTTCTTCATAGGGTTCTTTATCATATCTTCGTTTTTGACTTTCTTGTTTACGGATATAGTCTAAAATCCGATTCCGAAATTTTGTTTTGAAATATTTACGTAAACGTGGTATATCTTCCACAAGTCCTTCTTCTCTACTAATCAATTCATGTAAGCAGATTATTCCCTCTTGGTCCCAATCTGATAATTCCCATAAATGGAGATGATATTCATTTCTACACTTGTACACAATTCCCTGGACTTCTTCATACAATTTTTTAAGCATATTGTTCCCCTTTCTAGATACAGTCTAACAGATTCAAAAACAGTTTTGTCCTATTTCCCCGTTCTGTTCTCTACACCGCTTCAACTGCGCAAAAAAAGAGAGGACACGCCTCTCTAGGGGTTATTTTTCGTCATTCATTTTTGACTTTACTTCATCATAGGATAGTGCATGTGATTCCTCTTCTACTGTTTCAGGCATCTTTCCTGTTTCATAAAGAGATTTAATTTGTGTACTATCCAATGTTTCGTATTTCAATAGTGCTTCTGCAATCAACTTGTGAGTTTCACGATTTGACTGAATAATTTCAGCAGCTTTATTTCGTGCCTCATTTAATAATGAACGAACCTCTTCGTCAATTTCATAAGCTGTTTGTTCTGAAATTGATTTTTGAGGACTCTGTGCACCAAACATAGCATGGTTTCCTTCATATTGAACTGGACCAAGTTTTTCACTCATACCGTACTCTGTAACCATTGCACGCGCCATTTGTGTCGCCTGTTCAAAGTCGTTTGAAGCTCCTGTAGTTTGGACATTAAAGATAATTTCTTCGGCTACACGTCCACCCATTAAGCCAGCCAATTGCTCTTTCATATCTTCTTTAGATAGAAGCATTTGATCCTCTTTAGGAAGTGCAATCATATAACCGCCTGCACGACCACGTGGTACGATGGTAACTTTATGCACAACACGAGCATTCGACAAGACTAGACCAACAATGGTATGTCCTGCCTCATGGTAGGCAACCAATTCACGTTCTTTTTGTGAAACTGTCTTATCTTTCTTAGAAGGACCAGCAATAACTCTATCCTCTGCTTCATCAATATCTGAGGCATCAATTATCGATTTATTGCGACGAGCAGCGACTAAAGCCGCTTCATTCAATACATTCTCTAAATCAGCACCAACAAAACCTGGAGTTTGTTGAGCCACTAATTTCAAATCAACATCTTCTGCTAAAGGCTTGTTCTTAGCATGAACTTTCAAGATTGCTTCACGACCCTTAACATCAGGACGGCCAACCAATACTTTTCTATCAAAACGTCCTGGCCTCAAAAGGGCAGGGTCTAGTACATCTGAACGGTTTGTCGCAGCAATGACGATAATCCCTTCATTTCCCTCAAAACCATCCATCTCAATCAAAAGTTGGTTCAAGGTTTGTTCACGTTCGTCATTTCCTCCGCCAAGACCAACTCCACGTTGACGTCCAACAGCATCAATTTCATCGATAAAGATGATAGCTGGTGCTGCTTTTTTTGCATCTTCAAAAAGAGAACGAACACGACTAGCTCCAACTCCGACAAACATTTCTACAAAATCAGAACCTGAGATACTAAAGAATGGAACACCTGCTTCTCCGGCAACTGCTTTAGCAAGCAAAGTCTTACCTGTTCCCGGAGGTCCCTCTAGAAGAACACCTGCTGGAATACGAGCTCCAAGTTTTGTAAATCGTTTTGGATCTTTTAAGAATTCAACAACTTCAACTAGTTCTTGTTTTTCTTCCTCAGCTCCAGCAACATCTGAAAATCTTACTTTAATATCCTCTTTATTTGCGGCTTTAGCCTTACTACGTCCAAAACTCATCGGGTTACGGCTATTATTCCCTCCCATATTTCCCATCATAGAGAATAGGAAGAAGAAAAGAATACCGAATGGCACAATGGATACAAGAATATTAATCCACATACCACTTGAACTTTCATGCTTAACAGTTACTTCCGCTTTATGGTCAGAAGCAAGCTTTTGCAATTCAGATACTGTCGTATCTGAAGGAAGAATGATGCTTGAAAATTTCTCTACTGTTGTAGCAGAAGGAGAAAAGAACTGAATTCCTGTTTCTTCTTTACTTGTTTTAGGATTTTTATAAACACCTGAAACTTCGATAACACTGCCATTTGGTTGGTAAGTCAATTCTTTTACATTGTCATCGGTAATTTCTTTTACCAATTCTGTATAATTAATTTGCTCACTTTTCCCTGCAACACTACCTGTACTAAAATACTGGTAGGCTGTAACTAGGAAAAAAATAAGTAATAACCATAGAAAAGGATTTTTAATTAAACCATTATTTTGTTTTTTCATTAAAAATTGTTCTTTCTAATTTGAATACACTTCTTCTTTCAATACTCCAACATAAGGAAGGTTACGATAATTTTCTTTGTAGTCTAAGCCATAACCTACTACAAACTCATTTGGAATAGTAAAGCAGGTATAGTCTGCCTCAATTTCTACAACACGCCCCTCTGGTTTATCCAACAAGGTTGCAATGTTAACAGAAGCTGCTTCTCTTTCAATAAACATATCTCGCAAATTCTTCAAAGTTTGACCTGTATCAATGATATCCTCTACAAATAGAACATGTCTTCCTTTGATATCTTGAGTCACATCTTGCTTGATATTGATGACACCACTACTTGCTGTTCCACCATGGTAGCTAGAAACCATCATGAAGTCCATTTCAATATGTGTGTCTATATGTTTAACCAATTCAGCCATAAAAGGAATAGATCCTTTTAAAATCCCAACTAAGATTGGATTTTTTCCTGCATAGTCCTTAGTTAATTGAGCACCTAATTTTTTAGCAGCTTCTGTAATTTCATCGTGTGAAACGAGGATTTTTTTAATATCGTGTTCTAACATTTTTTTACCTATCTATTTTTTCTATATAAAGTACAGTGTTCATTATATCATTTTTCGTGTTTTTACTCAAATTACTGGTCGCAATTCCCAAAATTGATACAATTTCACCAAATTGCTCAATAATCAGAGCAGATTTTCGTTTTTCCATAGGGATTTTCAAATCGATCAATAGACGTCTGAGTTTTTTTCTATGCCCATTTTGAATCAAAACATCTCCTGTTTTTCGATGACGAATGAGTATTGATGTTTCTCGTGAAACAGGTATTTGTTGAATTGATTCACCTTCTAAAGGAAGTCCAAAGGAAAATGTGTATCCTTGATAAGTAACCTGATTTTGATAGTGTAACACAAGTTCCTCTTCCTTTTCATCAGCCTGAGGACTGATTTTACAAATCCGAAACTGTTGATACTCTTTTACTAATTCATAACCATTTTTAAGCGGATGACGATACTGGCTTTTAGTTTTTAAAATCTGTCGAACTTCATCAAACTGAGCTTTTGTAAGATTCAAATCTGTAAAACGATTCAGATAAGTTTGAAGTAAAACTCTTTGTGTGGACTCAGAGTAAGACAATAGCTGCTCTACATTTTCTACATCAATATTCTTTGATAATTCAGCTATGGCTATGTCATAATCTAAAATTTCATTACCGATTCTCAATATTGCATCCCTAAATCGAGGATTTTCTTTTTCCAATTCTGGTAAATAAGAGTTTCGAATACGGTTGCGCAAATAATGATTTTCCTGATTTGATATATCTTCAAAGTGAAAAATTGGTGGAAAGTCTTTTTTTTGAAAATGCAAGAAGGGACGAATGATTTCTATCTCTCCGACTACTTGCTTCTCCTTAATTCCTGATAGATAGCGCAAACGAGTGCCTCGAATCAAGCGCATCAAAATCGTTTCCACCTGGTCATCAGCATGGTGAGCAGTGACTAAAGCTGTCGCACCTGTCTTTTTCATGACTTTTTTAAAAAATTCATAACGAAAATCTCGAGCACGCGCTTCCGAAAATTCTCCTGAAAAATTGCTGATATAAATAGGAAGCTCTGCTTCAGCAGCCAACTTCCTTAATTCCTTTTCTTCCCAATCTGATTCTACTCTCTGCTTATGATTCACATGAGCTAGAATCAATTCAATTTCTAACTCTTTTTGATACGTAGATAATACCTTAAATAGAAACATAGAATCTAATCCACCAGAAAGAGCTAGCACCACCTTAGCATGTTTTTTGAAATATCCCTTATTGAGAAAATGATTTAAAAAATCTTGTTCCCTCATTTTAGAACCTCATAAACATCTTTGGCTATCTTAGAAATCGTATCATAATCAGAATTCTTTGTGAAAATAGAAAGAATAAATGGAGAATCTGCATAAACAACACCTGTATCATGCTTAAATTCATCCGCATCTCCAATTTTATGAGCTACTTTAACAGAAACACCTTTGGCAATTCGCTCATTATCAAAATCTGTTTTAGTTAAAGATTCCAATACAAATCCATTTTGATTATAAATGGCTTCCATAACCTTCCCAGCCATTTTAGAAGAAATCAATTTTTCATTTGAATCCCAATCATCTCCCATAATAGCAGACATCTTGGATTTGAATGTGGCATCAGATTGGTTTGAAATGTAATATCCCAATAGATTATGAGCTACATTATCAGATTCTTTTGATACTTTCGTAATTAAATCCTTTAGAGAGTATTCTTTATTATCCTCTTTTTTAGGAAGACTACCACTTCCCTCTGGTTTATAAGAACCTAGAAAATCATTGACTGCAGATACATATTTTACAGTCGTGTCTAACTGATAAAGACCCTCATTTATTTTTTCTTGCGTATAATAAAGATAAGGTAGTTTTAAAACACTAGCTGCATACATCTTTTCATCTTGATTGATACCAGCTTCTTTTCCAGTAGTCAGTTGCTTAACATAAATAGAGAATGATTCCTTCTGATATTTTTCAGATAACATTTCTTGGACTTTACTTATCCGATTATCTTCTTCAGAAGTTGATTCCTTATCTACCCATCCAGCTTGATCAATATGTAGAAATTCTCTTCCTTCTACAAACATGGTCTTGTCGATTGATACTTGCGAATAAGCTGATAAGGATGATTTCACTTCTTTTAAGTCATAAGGGCTATTATACAGTTTAAAATCAGATTCTAACCATACTTTTTTGATTGTAGGAGTTACCTCTGACTGATCATATAAAAATCGTTTGTCCGCAGCTATAAATTGGTGGTTGGATAACTTAAATACTGGAATTCCCTGTTTATTTAAGCGCCACTCGGTTATTTGGAAACTTGTTTTTGGAGTTAATTTTCCAGATTCCACTACTAAATCTTCATTCGCATAGATAGGAACTTCTCCATAAACCATAGGAGAACTTAATTTTTCTCTAAAATAAATACCAAAGTCAGATTGTGAAAGGTAATAAATTTCTTTCGAAGTATAGACGACTTCTTTTTCTGTGCTAACGACTTTTGAGATGGTCAAAAAACTCGGTAGCAACAAAATAATTAAGAATTTACGCATTCTTCCTTTCCTTTTCTTCTTGTAAACGCAATAATTGATTTTTTTCAGCCAACTCTTCCAGCTTTTCATCCGATAGACTCAAAAATTGCTCTATTACATCTAATAAATTTTCCATTTCATCACCTTGGAAGCAAGTCAGGAATCGTATAAACGGCTTCCCGATTCTTAGAATAATAATATTTTGCACGCATGTATTTAGCAGCGTAATCTTCATCTTTCAACTTTGTGGCAAAAGCTGTTTCCTTCTCCTTTTCCTCACTCAAGGTTTGATACTGAGTTTGTAAGTCTGATAACTGTTGACGTCTTTGGAGTAATTGGTGATAACTTTGAGCAAGATTATAAGTTGGTAAAATGAACAATAAAATCATCAAAATAAGAACCCAACCCATGAAACGATTCCGTTTTTGTCGTTCTTTCATCAGATAACGACGACGTTGGTGTTCATTTTGAATAAAAGAATTATTCAATTGTACGATATTTTTAGACATTTTCTTCTACCCGTGTTTCACTGATAATTTCATACATGCCTGCTGCATCTTCTTTTTTTGTACTATCTTTCATCTCTAGTACTTTTACAAGTAGCAACTTATTCCCAAAGCGAATTTCAACTTGGTCATTAACATTCAAATCCGTTGAACTTTTTGCCAAGATTCCATTTACCTTGATTCTACCTTTATCAGCTACTTCCTTTGCGACTGTACGACGCTTGATAATTCTTGATACTTTTAAATATTTGTCTAATCTCATTTTTATTACCTCAAATTATTATTGTACCATTTTTATCCACTTTATAGAAGAAAAATGTTAAAGGGAATTGCCTTCTTTTGACTCTTTTATCTCTAATAAACTTTCTCCAAAAATGAGCAGACCTTCTAAAATTTCATAGTCCTTCTTGTTTCGGACATCAAATACAACTTCCATTAATCCCTTATTCTCAGCTATGGCTGCTTTTAGGTTTGTTGCGGATAAAGCTTTAAAATAATCTTGAGCTAAAAACAGTCGTTGAGTGACTTTTTCAAATTGAACTGTAATCTTATTCTCTTTTCTTTCAACACGTTGAACAAAGACCTTGTCCAAGTATGACTTGACTAAACCAATTTCTAAAAGATAAGCTACAACGTCTGGGTATTCTCCAAAGCGGTCCATCAACTCTTCCTGTAACTCTTCATAATTGACACGGTTGTCAATTTGACGAATTTTCTTGTAAATTTCAATCTTATGTCGTTGTTCAGATATATAAGTATCAGGAAGATAGGCATCAATTTGCAAAATCAATTCGGCATTTCCTTTGGTCCTTGTTTTCCCATTACCATGTCGTTTAGCAATAGCTTCTTCTAGTAACTGAGAATACAATTCAAAACCAACAGAATCAATGAAACCAGACTGAGATTTTCCTAGGAGATTTCCTGCTCCACGAATCGAAAGATCTCGCATCGCAATCTTAAATCCGGAACCCAATTCTGTAAATCCTTTGATTGCCTCTAATCTCTTTTCAGAAACTTCACTGATTGATTTTTCTGGACGATACATGAGATAGGCATAAGCAATACGATTACTACGTCCGACTCTTCCTCTTAACTGATACAAGGTTGACAAGCCCATATGGTCCGCATTTTCAATAAATAAAGTATTGGCATTTGGAATGTCCACCCCTGTCTCAATAATGGTAGTTGTCACCAAGATATCATACTGACCTTCAATGAAACCCAGTAGAGTATTTTCTAACTGAATCTCACTCATTTGCCCATGAACATACCCAATCGAAGCCTCTGGAATCAACTCCTGTAATTCTGAAACCTTCTGATCAATTGTGTCAACTTTATTGTAAAGATAGTAAACTTGACCTCCACGGTCCATTTCACGTAAAACAGCATCACGAATCACACTATCATTCTTTTCCAAAACATAGGTCTGAACAGGATAGCGATTAGTCGGCGGAGTTTCAATAACAGACAAATCTCTGATTCCCAGCATAGACATATGGAGGGTACGAGGGATTGGAGTAGCAGTCAAAGTTAGGACATCCACTTGTTTCTTCAGTTCTTTCAAGGTTTCCTTATGCTTGACACCAAATCGTTGTTCCTCATCAATAATCATCAAGCCTAAATCAGCAAACACAACATCTTTTGACAAAACACGATGGGTTCCAATCAAAATATCAACTTGACCCTTTTTCAATTTTTCAAGTGTTTCAGTCTGCTCTTTTTTACTTCTAAAACGACTCAACACATCAATATTAACTGCAAAATTTTGGAATCTCTCTTTAAAATTTGTATAGTGTTGTTGCGCTAAAACCGTCGTCGGAACTAGAACGACAACTTGTTTATGATCATTGACCGCCTTAAAGGCTGCACGCATTGCAACTTCAGTCTTCCCAAAACCAACATCTCCAACTAGAAGTCGATCCATGGGATGAGAATCCTGCATATCTCTCTTGATTTCCTCAATACTACGAAGTTGATCATCCGTTTCAACATAAGGGAAGGCATCATCAAAAGCATTTTGATCCTCATCATCAGCTGAGAAAGCAAAACCCTTCAACTGGCTGCGCTCAGAATAAAGTTTGATTAAATCGTCAGCTATATCCTCTACCTGATTCTTAACTTTTTGCTTAGCTTTCTTAAAATGACCATCATTTAATTTATTGAGTTTAGGAGCTTTCCCATCACTTGAAACATATTTGGACAGCAAATGAATCTGTTCTACTGGGATAGATATTTGATCACCATTTTGATATTGGACACTGACATAATCGCGGTGAATCCCTTTGATTTCAATTGTTTCAATCCCTAGATATTGACCAATCCCATGGATATGGTGAACAACGTAGTCTCCTTTTTCAAGTTCATTGTAATCTTTTAATCTCTCTGCGTTTGAAACATGTTGTCTTCGAAAACGACGTTTTAATTTCTTTTGAAAAATCTCATGTTCCGTAATCACCAGAATTTTTTCATCTACAAAATGAAAACCATGTCTGAGATTGCCCTCTATTAAGTTTACAGATTTTTTACAGATACTTGACTTATCTCTAGAATCCAATTTAATCTGGTATTCTTCTAAAACATCCTCCAATGTTTTACTTCCCATTGAATTGCTAGACTGCAAGATAATAGTGTAGTCCATTTTTTTATATCGTTCAATTTCTTCTTTTAGAAAAGAAAATTGATTGAAAAACTCCTGCATGGGATATTGATTAAATTGATAAATCTTGTCAAACTTTAGATTTCCTAATCCCTTTTGCAGATTAGAGAAAAAGGTCGCTGGACTTTGTTTTTTATAGATTTGCTCAGTATCTGCAAAATACTGCATCTCAGAAAATGCTTTACTATTCTGTAACTCTTCTGTAAAGTATTGCGCTAATTCTCTTTCAAAGACTTCATACTGATTCATCAATTTTTGATAATCATCAAAGAATATTGGTGTATCTTTTTGAATATAATCAAAGACAGTCCATGTCTTGTCATAGTATAAAGATAAAAACTTCCGAGAATCTAAATGCACTTGTTTTTGGTGAAAACTTGAAAAAATTTCTTCTAAGTATGATTTTAAAATAGGTGATAAAGTTTTTGAAATTTGTTTTTCTAAAGCTGACTGACCTCGTTTATAATCCTTTTCTCCCAAAAGTATGTCGCTAGCTGGAAAGATGGTGAGTTCTGACTGATTTTCTTTCGATAATTGTGTTTCGACTTCAAAAGTACGAATTCCATCGACTTCATCACCAAAAAACTCAATTCGGCAAGGTTCTAACTGGGATATTTCAAAAATATCTAAAATATCTCCTCGAAGACTAAATTCTCCTTGAGTTTGTACCTGTGTAACCTTTCGATAGCCGATTTCCTTTAACTGATGGATAAGCGCGTGTTGGTCATATTCTTCACCAACTGTTATTTTTACAATACTACCTTTAAATGCATTTGGAGACGGTAAAATCAATCGACTTGCTGCGATATTACAAACTAAAATTCCTCTCTTAGATGAATCAGTCAAAAAACGCAAGGCTTCAACCCGTGAAATGATTTTTTCTTGTGAAGACATCAAAAACTCGACCATAGGGGAGTCATCTACCAAAAATGGATAGACAAGTTCCTCACCAAAGATAGATATAAGATCACTAACAAGTCCTTCTGCTTCTCCATAAGTTGATGTCAATAACACAATCTTATCTTCTTTCTTCAAACTACTAGCGATTGCTAAAGTTTTTGTAGAAGTTGACAAGCCTAAGATTAATTGTCTTTTCTTATCTGTCAGATTTTGATGCCATTTTTTTATCTGATCATTTTCTGAGAATAAATCTAATAAGGTCACCATTTATCCGTTATACCTCTGCATCGTTTTTTCAAAGTTTTTCTCTTGTAAATAGTAGTTTACAGAATCGTCAACTTTGTCAATAGACTGTAAAATACCAATATAATCATCCTTGTCAAAAGTACTCAAAACATGGTGAACAACTGACATTCCATTTTTAGGTCTTCCGATTCCAATTTTAACACGATTAAAGGTTTGGGTTCCAATATGTTGAATAATAGACTTGATACCATTATGACCACCTGCTGAACCTTTTGCTCTTAAACGAATTTTCCCAACTTCCATGTCAAGGTCATCGTAAATGATGAGTAAATCTTCAATATCCAAACCATAATAAGTCAATAAAGCATGAACCGCTTTTCCACTTTCATTCATAAATGTCGTTGGTTTGACCAGATAAATTTTTTCGCCATTAAGAAAAAAAGATGCTAGGTCAGCTTGAAATATCTTATCGTGTGTAAAAGTGACATTTTGTTTTTTAGCTAATTGGTCAATCAGCATAAAACCAACATTGTGTTTTGTTTCAAAATATTTATCCCCTGGATTTCCTAATCCTACAAGTAATTTGGTCATTTATTTTTCCTTTCAAAAGCCAAAAGGGTTGGAATTTTTTTCCAACCTAATTGATACTATTTGTTAAATATTATTAGACATTAAAGCGGAATTCCATGATATCGCCATCTTGAACGATATATTCTTTTCCTTCTTCACGCAAGCGCCCAGCTTCTTTTACAGCCTTTTCAGATCCATATTTCACTAGATCCTCATATGACATAGTTACTGCACGAATAAATCCTTTTTCAAAGTCTGAGTGGATAATACCAGCTGCTTGAGGAGCCTTCATACCACGTTTAAAGGTCCAAGCGCGAACTTCTTTTTCACCAGCTGTGAAGTAAGTTCCCAATCCAAGTAAGTGGTAAGCTGCACGAGTCAACTTGTCAACGCCTGACTCTGTCAAACCAAGTGCTTCAAGAAACTCTTGCTTATCTTCTTCGTCTAACTCAGAAATTTCTTCCTCAGCACGCGCAGAAATAACGACTACTTCAGCATTTTCTGTCGCTGCGAATTCACGAATTTGTTTAACATAGTCGATAGAGTCAGGTTCTGAAACAACATCCTCATCCACATTGGCAACATAGAGCACTGGTTTAGTCGTCAAAAGGAAGAGACCTTTGACAACTTTTTGTTCTTCATCTGTAAATTCAATAGTTCGAGCTGATTTTCCATCTTCTAGGACTGGTTTAATCTTTTGAAGAACATTAAACTCAGCTACTGATTCTTTATCTTTTTGCGTACGTGCCATCTTTTCTACACGCGCATAACGCTTATTAACTGATTCTAAGTCAGCAAGAATCAACTCCAGGTTAATAGTATCAATATCTGCAAGTGGATCCACAAAAGCATCTTCACGTCCTTGCTCGCGCATCACATTTTCATCATCAAAAGCACGAACTACGTGAACAATCGCGTCTACTTCACGGATATTAGCCAAGAATTTATTCCCTAGCCCTTCTCCTTTTGAAGCTCCTTTTACAATTCCTGCGATATCTGTAAATTCAAATGTTGTTGGAACTGTCTTTTTAGGAGTGATCATTTCAGTCAATTTTTGTAGGCGTTCATCTGGAACCTCAACCATTCCAACGTTTGGATCAATCGTCGCAAATGGATAGTTTGCAGCCTCTGCTCCTGCTTTTGTAATTGCATTAAATAGTGTTGATTTACCAACGTTTGGCAAACCAACGATACCTGCTGTTAAAGCCATATTTTCTCATTCTCCGTTTTCATTTCAATCCCTAATATTATAACACAAAAAGGGAAAACTTGCTAACCCTCTAACTGAGGGGTTTCAGTCAATAATTTTATTCATTTTTCGATCAAAATCATAGCGCCCCATCATGACAACATGGTCACAATTGCTACATTTAATTTTGATATCTGCTCCTACACGTGTAATTTCCCAACGATTGGCCTTTTTACCTGTTGACTTGATGGTGCAAGCATGTGGTTTTTTCATTTCAACAAAATTTCCAACTTGATACATACTACTCTCCTTCTCTTTTTAGATTATATCATAAAAGAGGCGAGCCAGGCTCAACCTCTTTCACTTAATTTGTACGAACTGGTGTAATGAGCTGCATGAAGTCTTCATCAGTGTCTGCTGGCACAAGAGTAAATGGACGAACAGCTGAGATAAAGCTAATGGTCACCTTTTCGCTATTTAAAGCCTTAAGAGAATCAATCAAGTAAGTTGGGTTGAAACTAATAGTCAAATCTTCACCAGTCACCTGATCAGTATCGATTTCTTCGTTTACTTTACCAACTTCTGGAGAATGAACATGGGCGCTAACAATACCACCTTTAATTTCAAGCTTCACAGTACCATTTTGAGTCGCACTTGATAAAAGGCGAGCACGCTCCATTGACTGACGTAAGTTTACCACATCAAAAGTAATAGTAGTGTTAAAGTCTGTCGGAATCAAGCGATCTGTATCAGGATAGTTACCTTCTAACAAACGAGTATAGAAGCTAATATTTTCGCTTCTAAAGAGGATTTGATTGTTGGCAAAGAAAATCTCTACAGTTTCAATATCGTCTGTAAATACTGCTGAAAATTCGCGTAGAGAACGGCTAGGAATCACGACATCAAAATCATCACTATTTTTTTCAAGAGTCAATTTTTTCTGGCTTAGACGATGAGAGTCTGTTGCAACTGTTTTTAACTCTTTGTGTTGGCTCAATACAAAATGAACACCTGTTAAAATTGGACGACTTTCTTGTGTACTTGCAGCAAAAGCTGTTTCATTGATAATTTTCTTAAGTAATTTTGTTTCAAGAACCAAAGGAGTGCTTGCTGAAATTTCTTGGATTCGTGGATATTGCTCGCTATCTTTTCCTTTTAGGGTAATTTCTGATTTGCCACTAGTTAAAACAATTTGGTTTTGTTCAATTTCTTTAAAATCAAGAGTCACATCAGGTAGACTAGATACCACATTGATGAAGAAAGAAGCTTCAAGAAGGATCGAACCTAAAGAAGTAATTAACAAACCAGCATCTTCATTTTTTTGAGAAATAAAATTTTCAATTGAAATTTGACCATTTGAACCAATTAAAGTAACACCTTCATTGGTTACGTCAATTTTGACGGTTGATAAAATAGGAATGGCATTTTTAGAACTAATAGCTCTCTTAGTAGTATTTAAGGCTTGTAGAAATAAATTTTTATTAATTGAAAAATGAATCATGGATTCTCCTTTATTTATTTTTAGTATTAGAAGGATAATAGTAATAATAGAGTCTGTGAAATCTGTGGAAAACAGACTTTAAACAAGTCATATCAAGTTTTTGGGCTTGTTTAAAAAATGTGGATAAAAAAGATAATAAAGTAAAAGTTATCCACAAGTTATTTGATTTTCTTTTTGATTGATTCAATTTCTAAACGTAAATTATCGTCTTCATCAATCAAAGATTTAATTTTGGCATGGGCATGAATGACTGTTGTGTGATCTTTACCACCAAATTCCTTCCCAATTTTTGGAAGACTATTATCTGTTAGTTCTCTAGATAAATACATGGCTACTTGACGGGCTAACACAATATTTTGAAGGCGTCTGCTTCCCTTCATTTCTTTGACACTAACACCATAGAAGTTCCCTACTTCAGTTTGGATTTTATCAATTGGAATGACGAGGATTTGGCTAACATCTTGTTTTCGAGCTCTAATAGCTTCTGCAGCGATATCGATAGTGATATCCTTAATCTTCTTCACTCTGGCAATTAAAGTGATGTCGTTTATTGCTCCTTCAAGTTCTCGGACGTTTGAATCAAATTGACCAGCTAGGTATTCTAGGGTATCACTTTGGAAATGGTAGTCTAAATTCTCTGTTTTGCTTTGTAAAATGGCAATACGTGTCTCAAAGTCAGGTGGTGTGATGTTTTGCGTCAAGCCCCAGCTAAAGCGCGTGACAAGTCTTTCTTCAAGGCCCTCTAAGTGTTTAGGGCTACGATCACTAGTCAGAACAATTTGTTTTTGATTGTTATGGAGAACATTGAAAGTATTGAAAAATTCTTCCTGAGTTGCAACTTTTTTTCCACTCAGCGATTGAATATCATCAATTAACAAGAGATCGAGGCTACGGTAGGTTTTTTTGAACTTATCCATTTCACCCAGTCTCAGATGTTCAAGAAAGTCGTTTATAAAGCTTTCAGCAGGAATGTACTTAACACGCGCATCAGGAATATTTTTCAAAATCTCATTCCCAATTGCATTGAGTAAGTGAGTCTTACCAAGGCCAGGTCCTCCATAGATAAAAAGAGGATTATAGGTCAAGGCTAAATCTTCAGAAACAGCCAAAGCGGCTGATACTGCCCAAACATTCCCATCCCCTTGAATAAAATTATCAAAGGTATATTTTTCTTTTAATCCAGTATCCGAATAAGGAATAGATGCTAACTTTGGACTATAGTCATAAAGAGTTGAATTTGGAGCTTCTTCAACTTGTGAGACAGTAGTATCTTGAGGTTTGATGAAAATATAGTGGGGAGTTATCTCAGCATCATAAATCTCAAAACCAGCTACTACAATGATATCTTTTAGTTGTTTTTCCCAGACCATTTCCATTTCAGATCGTGGTAAAAATATAGTGGCAACATTTTCCTCTACCTTGATGAGTTCAGCTTGAATAGCATAGAAATCATACATGGATCGAGTCAGTCTTTCTTGAGCAAATTCTAATATACGATTCCAAAATTGTTTTTCTTTCAATCCTTTCTCCTCCTTTACTATTTAAAAGTTTAATGCTAGATTTATTTTACCATAGATAGCAAGAATTTTCCACAAACTGTGAAAAATAATCCACAATGTTATCAAGTTTTATCCACAGGTTGGGGATAAAATCAGAAACTGTTGATTTATGAAGCTTTTTTTTGAAAAAAATAGTGGATAACCTTGTGAGATAAAAAAATAAAAGAACAGCCTTATTTCAGGCTGTTGATAATTCTACTGTATTCTTCTTGATTTGAAAAAGAAATAATGATTTTTCCACTGTCTTTTTTAGACAGTTTGATTTCTACATCTAATCCGAGTAGTTTTTTTAACTGTTCTTCTTCATTTTGTATGAAATGATTCGTTTTTTGAAGTTTCTTTTGTTTTTTCTCTGTCAGAAGAGCTTCTAATTTCCTTACAGAAATGTCTTCACATATAATCCGTTGAAAGAAATAGTCTTGTTGTTCCTTATTTAACCCAACTAGAGAACGCGCATGGGCTTGTGATAGTTGGCCATTTTCTACTTCTGAAAGGATCTGTTCTGGCAAGGACAGCAAGCGAATAGAGTTGCTGATATAAGGACGAGACTTGCCCATTTTATCTGCAATTTCAGCATGGGTAAATCCTTTCTCTACAAGAGATTCATAGGCGCGTGCTTCTTCTATTGGATTTAAATTTTCTCTCTGTAAATTTTCAATGATAGATTGGATCATCATCTCTTGATCTGAAAGCTGCTTAACAACAGCTGGGATATACCTTAGACCAGCTAAAAGTGAAGCCCGATAGCGTCTCTCTCCTGCAAGGATTTCATAACCAATAACAGGAGATTGACGAACAATAATCGGTTGAATGACCCCATTTTCTTTGATAGACTGTGCTAGTTCATGTAGTTTTTCTCCATCAAATTCTTTTCGAGGTTGATAGGGATTTTTCTGTATATCTGTGATAGAAATCATTTCAAATTTTTCCATGATTCTACACTAACACATCTTTTATCTTATGTAAAGCTTTCTTTACATAGATGTCAATTAAGATTCTAAATCACCTGAACTCTTGTCAAGTTTAATAGATGTAGTTTCTTCTTTACCGTTACGATAGTAAGTTATTTTAATGGTATCTCCGATAGAATGATTGTAAAGAGCACTTTGTAAGTCTGTTGATGAAGCAATTTCCTTGTCATCTACTTTTGTAATAACATCGTATTTTTCAAGGTGACCATTGGCAGGCATATTACTTTGCACAGAACGAACAACTACACCAGATGTTACATTGCTTGGAATATTCAGTCTTCTAATATCACTTGTATTAATATTTGAGAGATTGACCATTTGAATTCCCAAAGCTGGACGAGTAACTTTTCCGTTCTTTTCCAACTGTTCAATAATATTTATAGCATCATTTGCAGGGATTGCAAAACCAAGACCTTCTACAGATGTTCCTCCATTTGTGGCAATTTTACTTGAGGTAATTCCGATAACCTGTCCTTGAATATTGATTAGTGGGCCACCAGAGTTACCTGGGTTAATAGCAGTATCAGTTTGGATGGCTTTTGTAGAAATGGCTTGTCCATCTTCAGATTTTAAAGATACATTTCGATTAAGACTAGATACGATACCTTGAGTGACAGTATTAGCATATTCAGAACCCAATGGGCTACCAATAGCAATGGCAGTTTCTCCTACGGTTAACTTGCTAGAATCACCAAACTCAGCTACTGTTGTCACTTTTTCTGAAGAGATTTTGACGACAGCAATATCAGAGAAAGTGTCCGCTCCGACAATTTCTCCGGGTACTTTAGTTCCATCTGACAAACGAATATCTACTTTGCTGGCGCCATTTATAACGTGATTATTGGTGACGATGTAAGCTTCTTTATCATTCTTCTTATAAATAACCCCAGATCCTTCACTAGAGATTTGCTGAGAATCTGTATCAGTATCATCATTACCAAATACGCTATTTTGTCTATTTGCTGAATAAGTAATAACAGAAACAACGGCATCTTTTACTTTGTTAACAGCCTGTGTTGTTGAATTTTCATTCTTATAGGCAGTCTGTGTAATAGTACTATTGTTGTTAGAGGTACTTACAGTACTTTTTTGAGTTAGTTGATTTATTGAAAAGCTACCCAAGGCTCCACTAATAAAGCTAATGACGATAACGACTAATAATTGAAACCATTTTTTGTAAAATGTTTTTAGATGTTTCATATTTGCCTCCATTTTTTTGAAATTACTGAAAGTATAAACTGACTAGCTTAATTATAACTTAAACACAAAAGTTTTTCACAGATTGTGGATAACTTTTAAAAATCTGTGGTTTTCTCGGTTAAAATTAAGCTTTTATTTTGTGAATAAGATGTGAAAAAATAAAGAATATGTTAGAATAGAGTCATGAAAATTAAAGTTGTAACAGTTGGGAAACTGAAAGAAAAGTATTTAAAAGATGGTATCGCAGAGTATTCAAAACGAATTTCTCGATTTGCTAAGCTTGAAATGATTGAGTTGGCAGATGAAAAAACACCAGATAGGGCTAGTGAGTCAGAAAATCAAAAGATTTTAGAAATAGAAGGTCAGAGAATTTTATCAAAAGTTGGTGACCGTGATTTCGTGATTGTGTTGGCTATCGAAGGGAAAACTTTCTCCTCAGAAGAATTTAGTAAACAATTAGAAGAAGCTTCTATAAAAGGATTTTCTACTCTTACATTTATTATTGGAGGGAGTCTGGGACTAGCACAGGATGTAAAAAAGAGAGCCAATCTCTCTGTTAGTTTTGGTCGTTTAACCTTGCCCCATCAGTTAATGAGACTAGTCCTTGTTGAACAAATCTATCGAGCTTTTACAATACAGCAGGGCTCGCCCTATCATAAATAGAAAATTGACTTTCAATTGAATTTTTGGTAGAATAGCTGTATTAGGTCTCATAGCTCAGCTGGATAGAGCATTCGCCTTCTAAGCGAACGGTCGCAGGTTCGAATCCTGCTGGGATCAATATAGTAGCAAAGCTGGGAATTTTCCCGGCTTTTTTCTTAAAAAAGTACACTTGGGGAGAAAAAAATGACAGTTGAGAGAATTTTATCTAAAACGAAATTCCATTTTGTATAATAGTTTTTGTAAGTTAGTTTACAAGAAAAAAACATTTTAGGAGATTTTATTATGAAAAACACAGTTAATTTAGATAAGTTTGTAGAATTGAAGGAAAAAGACTTGCAAAATATTCAAGGTGGGGAGATAAGGCAAACACATAATATTTTCTTTAATTTCTTTAAAAGAAGATAAAGGAGTGGAATAATGGATTTTCTTGCAGTATTAGTTGTGATATTACATATTTTTATTATTAGTAAAAGTTACTATTTAATATGTAAAAATAAAATAAATATAAAAGAACTATGCTTTTTTGGTGGTTATACATTCCTAGTAGAATCAGTATTTGAACTTCCCTTTTATCTCCTATATTTAGATGGGTTAGGAATTGCAACATTTTTATTTCCTTTGGGCTTATATTCCTATTTTAGATGGATTAAACAATATGAGAGGGCTAGAGGATTATTCCTAAGTTTACTACTATCTCTTTTATATGAGAGCACTCATACCTTTCTGTCCGTAACTTTCTCCTCTATAACAGGAGACAATTTTGTTTCACAATATCACGCCCCATTCTTTTTCGTTGTAACGGTGTTGACCTATTTTGTTGTCTTAAAAATCATTCATTATTTCCACTTGGAACTAGCCTATTTTGACAAGGACTACCTTTATCCTTTCTTGAAAAAAGTATTTTTTGCCTTACTACTGCTCCATATTGTATCTTTCGTTTCAAATATGGTAAGTACGATTAAACATTTGAATAGTTTTGGAAGTATTTTATCATCTATTGTTTTTATCTCGTTACTTTTGACCTTCTATGCAATGAATTCTCATAAAGTTCAAATGGAGAAAGAGATTGCGTTGAAGCAGAAGAAATTTGAACAGAAACATTTACAGAATTATACAGATGAAATTGTCGGACTGTATAATGAAATCCGTGGTTTTCGACATGACTATGCCGGGATGCTTGTCAGCATGCAGATGGCAATTGATAGTGGTGATTTACAGGAAATTGACAGAGTTTACAATGAAGTTTTGGTCAAAGCAAATCACAAACTGCGTTCAGATAAGTATACTTACTTTGACTTGAACAACATAGAAGATTCAGCTTTACGAAGTTTGGTTGCTCAGTCAATTGTCTATGCTCGAAATAATGGTGTAGAGTTTACACTGGAAGTAAAAGATAAGATTACCAAGCTCCCAATTGAACTATTGGATTTGGTTCGTATCATGAGTGTTTTATTGAACAATGCTGTAGAAGGATCAGCTGATAGCTATAAAAAACAAATGGAAGTAGCAGTTATTAAGATGGAAACCGAAACAGTTATTGTGATTCAGAATTCATGTAAAATGACGATGACTCCTTCAGGAGATCTATTTGCCTTAGGATTCTCCACTAAGGGAAGAAATCGCGGAGTAGGCTTAAATAATGTGAAAGAACTACTAGATAAATACAACAATATTATTTTAGAAACAGAGATGGAAGGCAGTACATTTAGACAAATTATTAGGTTTAAGAGGGAATTTGAATGAAAGTTTTAATTTTAGAAGATGTTATTGAACATCAAGTGAGACTAGAGAGAATATTGGATGAAATTTCGAAAGAATCGAATATTCCAATATCATACAAGACAACGGGAAAAGTTCGTGAGTTTAAGGAATATATCGAAAATGATGAAGTAAACCAGCTTTATTTTCTAGATATTGATATTCATGGAATTGAGAAAAAAGGGTTTGAAGTTGCTCAGTTTATTCGTCATCACAATCCTTACGCTATTATCGTCTTTATCACCAGTCGATCAGAGTTTGCGACTCTAACCTATAAATACCAGGTATCAGCCTTAGATTTTGTTGATAAGGATATCAATGATGAGTTGTTTAAGAAGAGAATTGAGCAAAATATCTTCTACACGAAGAGTATGTTACTTGAAAATGAAGATGTTGTAGATTATTTTGACTACAATTACAAGGGAAATGATTTAAAAATTCCTTACCATGATATTTTGTATATTGAAACGACAGGTGTCTCTCATAAATTACGCATTATTGGTAAGAATTTTGCCAAAGAGTTTTACGGTACCATGACAGATATTCAGGAAAAGGACAAACATACTCAGCGATTTTATTCTCCTCATAAGTCATTTTTGGTAAATATAGGCAATATCAGAGAAATTGATCGAAAAAACTTAGAAATTGTTTTCTATGAAGACCATCGTTGTCCTATTTCAAGATTAAAAATTAGAAAATTAAAAGATATTCTAGAGAAAAAATCTCAAAAGTGATTGACAATTAGTAAGAAATTGATATAATGGTTATATCTGCTACAGATAGAAGGTCCGTTGGTCAAGGGGTTAAGACACCGCCTTTTCACGGCGGTAACACGGGTTCGAATCCCGTACGGACTATTTTATCCGCCATAGCTCAGTTGGTAGTAGCGCATGACTGTTAATCATGATGTCGTAGGTTCGAGTCCTACTGGCGGAGTATAGATAAAAGGGAACACAGTGTTGTTCCCTTTTTTGCATCAATTCGTATCACCAAGCATCTTCATGAGGAAGTCTGTTATTTCTTGAGGACTTTCTTTTTTTCCATGTGCAATCCAAGTTTGGCAAACACCAAAAAGTGCGTGAGTTAGATAGATGCTACTGTATTCTAATTCAGTGGTATTGAGATTCAGTTGTATAAATCGTTTTTGTAAATCTGTACTGAGCATGATATGAAGTTTATTTCTTAAGAAATTTTGGATTTCTTTAGTCCCATTTTCAGAAAGAAGGGCAGCTAGAAGTGGTTCTGACTCTAGATATTCAAATACTTCTAGAATAGCATCTCTTTTGTGATGAGCATGTTTTTGAAAAATATATTCAAATGTATGAAATAGCTTGCTTTGATAGTGCTCAATCATATCATACTTATCCTTATAGTGAGTATAGAAGCTGGAACGACTAATTCCAGCTTTTTCTGCTAGCTTGACAGTAGAAATTTGATCAAATGGCTGTTCCATGAGTAATTGTACCATAGCATTTTCAATAGTTCGCTTTGTTTTTAAGCGTTTGTTACTTTCTTGCATATTTCCTCCTTGTAAACAAATTAGACTATATGTCTAAAAATGGATTTTTTATCTTGTAATTTAGATTTTTTAATGTATAATCTATTATATCAAAATTTTAGACAATATGTTTAAAAAAGGAGAAACTATGTTTAAAGAATGGAAAGCAATTTTTAAAAAACCAACCTTTATTATTGTCATGATAGGAATTTCTCTTATTCCCGCTCTGTACAATATCATATTTTTATCCTCAATGTGGGATCCATATGGTCAAGTGTCTGACTTACCTGTGGCAGTTGTCAATAATGATAAAGAGGCCTCTTATAATGGTAATAGCATGTCTATAGGAAAAGACATGGTGTCTAATTTAGAGCAAAATAAATCATTGGATTTTCATTTTGTAGATGAAGAAGAAGGTAAGAAGGGTCTAGAAAACGGTGATTATTATATGGTAGTCACTTTGCCAAGTGACTTGTCTGAAAAAGCAGCTTCTATTTTAACGGATCACCCTGAGCAAATGCAAATCGATTATCAGACTTCAAGTGGTCATAGCTTTATTGCCAGCAAGATGAGTGATTCTGCAATGACACAATTAAAGCAGAGTGTTTCTACCAATGTAACCGAGACCTATACTAAAGCTTTATTCAACAAAATGGTCGATTTAAAGGATGGTATGAGTCAAGCAGCTTCTGGAAGTGAAAAACTAACTGATGGAGCGAATCAGTTAGTGGCAGGAAGTCAAACATTAACTATTAACCTAAACTCTTTAGCAGCTTCAAGTTTAACATTTTCAAATGGAACGGAGCAGTTTACTAAAGGATTATCCTCTTATGTCTCTGGTGTTGAACAACTTCATCTTGGCTTAGGGAATTTTAATAGTGGTTTAGTTACATATACTGGTGCAGTGAGTCAATTAGATAGTGGGTTAGGTCAATTATCTTCTAAAAGCCCTGAATTAGTGAGGGGAATTAATCAATTATATACTGGTGTAGAATCTTATACTGGCGGTGTTTCTAAGCTCAATGCTGGTCTTAATCAATTTTCATCTGGTGTTAGTGCCTATACAAATGGAGTGGGAAATCTTGCAACAGGTGCTAATCAGTTATCTAATCAATCAGCTACACTTCGAATGGGTGTGGAGCAATTAAGTGAAGGGATTCAACAACTTTCTAGCAAGTTAGATACTTCGTCTGAGCAAAAAGATCAAATTAATAAATTATCTTCTGGTTTGAATCAGTTAAATCAAGCTATTCAAAATATTGATGTTGGAGATACAAAACAATTAGATTCTGTTTTATCAAGTATAGTATCTCTTTCTAATCAAATGTTAGCAAGTGTTCAGTCTGATAAAGCGACTACATTAGCCAATATTCAATCGACAGCAGCTTATCAATCATTGACAAGTGAGCAACAAGCTGAGATAAGCGCTTCTGTATCTCAAAATTCGACTGATAGTATTCAATCGGCTCAGTCAATTGTAGCTTTAGCTCAAGGTTTACAGGGAAGTTTGGAAAACTTACAAAATCAGTCTTTTAATCTTTCGACTTTAAAAAATCAAGCTAATCAAGTATTACCTATCGCTTCTAGTTCTTTGACAGAATTGTCAAGTGGATTAACAGAGATACAAGGAGCTGTTGCTAGCAAATTAGTTCCTGCCAGTCAGTCTATTACATCAGGTGTAAATGCATATACTGCAGGTGTTGATAAAGTTTCTCAAGGCGCAAGTCAACTAAGTGAAAAGAATTCCACCTTGACAGGTAGTTTGGACCAATTAGTTTCAGGCTCAACTACCTTGACACAAAAATCTTCTAACTTGACAGCAGGAGTTGGTCAATTAGTTGAAAAAACTCCAGAATTAGTGTCTGGTATTGAAAAATTATCAACTGGCTCTAACCAATTGAATCAAAAGAGTCAAGAATTGATAGCAGGAGTTGATAAATTGCAATCAGGCTCTAGCCAACTAGCTGACAAATCCAGTCAGTTAATTTCAGGTGCTTCTCAATTAGAAAGTGGAGCTAATAAATTGGCAAATGGAGCTGGGAAACTAGCAGAAGGTGGAACAAAGTTAACTTCTGGCTTGGAAGGTTTACAGACAGGAGTTGCTTCTTTAGGACAAGGATTGAGTAATGCCAGTGATCAACTCAAATCAGCATCAACGGAATCTAAAAATGCAGAGATTTTATCAAATCCTCTCAGTCTTTCCAAAACAGACAATGATCAAGTTCCTGTAAATGGAGTTGCAATGGCTCCTTATATGATATCAGTTGCTCTTTTTGTTGCAGCAATATCAACAAATATGATCTTTGCGAAGCTGCCTTCAGGACGTCATCCAGAGAGCCGTTGGTCTTGGTTGAAATCTAGAGCTGAAATAAATGGTATGATAGCTATTTTAGCAGGGATTTTGGTATATGGAGGAGTTCATCTTATTGGTCTAACTGCTAATCATGAAATGAGAACATTTATTCTCATCATCTTAACAAGTTTAGTATTCATGTCTATGGTTACAGCTTTAACAACATGGAATAGCCGTATAGGAGCTTTCTTCTCTCTTATCTTGCTTTTATTACAGTTAGCATCAAGTGCAGGTACTTACCCACTTGCTTTGACAAATGATTTCTTTAGAGCCATTAATCCTTGGTTACCAATGAGTTATTCAGTTTCTGGATTACGAGAAACAATCTCTATGACAGGAAATATTCATCAGCAAGTCATTTTCCTAGCTGTCATACTAGCTCTATTTACTGGTTTAGGTATGCTAGCCTATCAACCTAAGAAAATGGAAGAATATTAAAAAAATCGACCAATTGGTCGATTTTTTTATGTATTATGTGACTATTAGTCCGTCTCGCTCCGTTAGGTGCGAGACAAAACAACCACCCGCTATGCGGGTGCGCGTCGAAGGTTATACCAAAAAAACTCCGAACGCGATACAATAAAGGTGTTCAAG
>NZ_JASHCQ010000025.1:0-24809 GCF_047464035.1 Streptococcus mitis | reverse complement strand
ATTGTAGACTATATTGATTACTACAACAATAAACGAATTAAGGTAAAACTAAAAGGACTCAGTCCTGTGCAATACAGAACTAAATCCTTCGCATAAATTAATTGTCTAACTTTTTGGGGTCAGTACAAGAGTCAGAGGATAAGAATTTATTTCATTGTTGGGAAGAGCAATACATCACGGATAGTAGTTGTATCAGTTAGGAGCATGCAGAGACGGTCGATACCGATTCCCAAACCACCTGTTGGAGGCATACCGTATTCAAGGGCTTCAATGTAGTCGTAGTCGATGCCTGTCGCTTCATCGTCACCAAGTTCTTTGGCTTTAGCTTGGGCTTCGAAACGGCTAAGCTGATCGATTGGGTCGTTCAACTCAGTAAAGGCATTACCGTACTCCTTAGTCATGATGAAGAGCTCGAAACGGTCAGTAAAGCGTTCGTCTTCAGGATTCTTCTTAGCCAGTGGAGATACAGCTACTGGATGACCATAGACAAAGGTTGGTTGGATCAAGGTTTCTTCAACAAACTCTTCAAAGAAGGCGTTGATAATGTGACCAACTTCAGTGTAGTGTTTTTCAACAGGGACTTTCTTCTCAGCAGCGATGGCTTTTGCTTCTTCCAAAGTCATGTCTTGCCAGAAATCGACACCAGTAATGTCCTTGATAGCATCCACCATGTGAACACGTTTAAATGGTTCATTGATTTTGATTTCAGTACCTTGGTAGTTAACTGGACCATCACCCTTAACTGATTTAGCAGCGTGTTGGATAATGCCTTCAGTTAAGTCCATGATGTCTTGGAAGTCTGCATAAGCTTGGTAAACTTCGATAGAAGTAAATTCAGGATTATGAGTAGCATCCATTCCTTCGTTACGGAAGATACGACCGATTTCATAGACACGCTCCATACCACCGACGATAAGGCGTTTCAAGTGAAGCTCAGTCGCGATACGAAGTACCATGTCAATGTTTTGAGCATTGTGGTGGGTAATAAATGGACGGGCAGCAGCACCACCAGCTTCGTTGTGAAGAACAGGTGTTTCCACTTCAAGGAAACCTTTTTGGTCAAGGTAACGACGGATTTCAGAGATGATTTTTGAACGAGTGACAAAGCGCTCAAAGCTTTCACGATTAGAAATCAAGTCTAGGTAACGTTTGCGGTAAATTGTTTCAACGTCTGTCAAACCGTGGAATTTCTCTGGAAGTGGGCGAAGTGCTTTAGACAAGTGAGTGATGTGAGTAGCTTTGATAGAGAGTTCTCCCATATCTGTACGCATCACTTCACCTTCTACACCAAGGAAGTCACCAAGATCTGCTTTTTTGAAAATTTCGTAGTTTTCTTCACCGACAGCATCTTTACGAACGTAGATTTGAATCTGGCCTTCGCGGTCTTGAAGGTGGGCAAAACCTACTTTACCTTTACCACGTTTAGTTACCAAGCGTCCTGCGATAGTAGCTGTCTCGTTTTTATCGTGTAATTGTTCTTTATCGAGGTCGGCATATTTATCTTTTAATTCCTGTGAATTTGCAGTGCGTTCAAAACGTTTTCCGAAGGGATCGATTCCTTGTTCACGGAGCGCAGCCATTTTTTCACGGCGAACGATCTGCTGGTCATTTAGTTCTTCCATATGTTCTGTTGACATGGGATCCTCCTAGTTTTACTCAAAATTGAATACGATGAGTCATTTTTTGCGATACTCCCATTTTATCATAAATAAGTAAGAAATTCACGGATAATCTTTAAAAACTAAAAAGAACTTGACGCTAAAATCAAGTTCTGTTATTGATAGGAAGTATCATTCCAAGTATCGAGAGTAAATGTTTCAAAATCATGGGTTTCTAGAATTGTCAGGCTGGCATTTGCTAGACCGCCATCTTTACGCAGAAGAGGTTCTTTATAGCCTAGAAGAGTACGAAGACTGGCAGTAAGATTGGCACCGTGACCGACAATTAGAATACGCTCAGCCGGACTATCTTTGAGTGATTTGATAAATTGAATGGTCCGTTGCGTGGTGCTATAGAGGGATTCGGCTCCGAACATTTGAGTGTCAAACTTGGCAAGATTAGATCGGAAAGCTTTGATTTGTTGCGGGTAAATAGCTCCCAAGGTTGCGATTTTTAAACCTTCTAATTTCCCCAGCTGCCATTCACGAAGATTCGGAACACTTTCTAAAGGACAGGCGCTCTGGAGTTGACTTTGGATAATCTCAGCAGATTTGACTGCTCGAGGTAAATCACTTGAATAAATCTGATCAAAAGGAATATCCTTAAGATATTGGCCTAGTTGTTTTAGGGTGTCAATAGATTCAGGAAGAAGGGGAGAATCTCCACTAGCACCTTGAAAACGACCTTCTTGGTTCCAGAGGGTACGACCGTGGCGGACAAAGTAGATTTTCATTCTTAGTTGCCCTCCAAGATATCTACAAAGTCAGCTTTTACAAAGCTAGCCAAGTCTTGCGGTGCGACGATAATGCTGTGACCAACTTCGCCTGCAGAGACAATCATTTGATCCAAGTCTAGAGCAATCCTATCGATAAAAATGGGATAATTGTGTTTCTGACGAATACCGACAGGATTATTGGCTCCATGAATGTAACCAGTTGTTTTTTCCAAGTCCTTTTGTGGAATCATGCTCACTTTTTTATTGCCAGAAATTTTGGCTAGTTTCTTTTCAGACAAGTGTTGGGTGATAGGGACAATTCCAATAATCGGTCCTGTCTTGTCTCCCAAAAGAGCCAAGGTTTTGAAAATCTGATCTCGTTCATAACCTTGCGGAAGTTCTCCTTCCAGGGCATTGATTTGAATCCCCTGATGTGGGATAGCTGCTTTAGCTAGGATTTGTTCCACCAATGTTTTTTTGATTTTAATTTTTTTTGCCATTATTTATACTTATCCTCCAATTGGCTCATCCAAATACCAAGCCAGATTCCCAGTGCAAAGAAGAAGGCGATGATGACATACCCGACAAGAGAAAGGCCTGTGTATTGGATGCTTTCAGCGTTTCCTGCATTTGGAAGCAAGATCAAAAGGGTACTTGATAGGACAATACCGATGATGAAATGATAGACGCGTGAGTGGTAGTTATTTAAGGCATAATCCATCAATTTTGAAAAAATGATGAGAGTTGCACCTGCCCCGATTCCAATCGGGAAGAAGGTTCCCAAGAGGTCAAAGGTTTTAAAACCAGTCAACATAGGAGCATAGAGACCCAAAATCAAAAGTAGATTTGATGGACTGAGACCAGGAACTAATACGCCAAGAGCCAGCAGTGCACCAGCTAGGACGAAATTAAGAAAGCTGGCACTTAAGGTTCCAACAACAAAATTTAAGGCATAGAGTCCTAATCCAGAAATGATAAAGGTTGTCCAGAACCAAGCTAAATCAATCTTGTCTCGGTCAGATTCTCGAGTTGATTCTTTGAGGAGGCTAGGAACAGTACCAATAATGGCACCCGCAAAGCTCCATAAAACAAAGACCTGATAATTTTCAAGCAGGTATTCAATCGGGTAGGAAAATAATCCGATTCCCAGAAGCATACCGATGGCAACTGGAATAAAGTACAAAACATTTTCTTTAAAGTCTTTAAAGGGATGGGCCAGAAAGCCAATCATTCGTTCATAAATTCCTAAGATTGCTGCTAGAACCCCTCCGGAAATTCCCGGTAGAATAAATCCAAGAGCAATGACAATCCCTTTAATAAGGCGTGCTAACCATGAGAGCATATGTTTCCTCCAACTATTTCTATTTCAAAAAATCCTTATTATATTGTATCACAATCAAACACAAAAAGAAAAAGCAAATGATAAACAAATGCTTTTAAGGTTTTAAAAAGAGTTTTCTAAAGGTTTCTTCTTTATTTTTTAAGGAAGAGATGACGTTGATATCCAAATCGTGGTCAAAGCCAGCAATTTTTCCTTTAGAAGTGTACTGGTGGATGTCGTAATCTAAATCAGTTTTTGGGGTTGCCTCGTAAAAACCTGAGTCAGAACCATAGGAAGGAATCCAAACAGACGTAAACTTGTCTGTATCAATACTGTGTTCTTCCATGAAGTAGACTCCAACGTAGATTCCGATGTTTTTAGCACCCAGTGATTCTAGCTTTGCCCGGAAGGCTTCAACACCTTCGTTCATATTGGACATGGTTTTATCTTCCACGTCAAGCCAATAGTAACTAGGGCTGTATGGGGAAGAGGCGTTATAAAAAACTTCAGCGGCCTTTTCCATTTCTTGGACACTTTTTCCAGCTACAAAGGCATAGACACCAACTGGGACATTTCGTTTTTGAAACTCAGTGATATGGGTTTTAAAAGCCTTATCAACACCATTAACATAGGAGGCATCGTTCTCTTTGGACGTTTGAGCACCACTATGGACGCGAACAATAGCTCCAGAAATGTTTTGGGAGAGAGTATCGTAATTGATTTCCTCAGGACGCTGCCAACCAGAAACATCAATTACCGGTTTATCTATATTATGTAGCGCTTGTGTTTCTACTTGCGCGATATTTGACTTTGTTTTTACAGGATGGTCCTCAAAACGAGGGCGATTCAGGATTAAAATGAAAATCATAATCCCAAAAAAACCAAATAAAATAAGCGGATTAATTTTCTTTCTCATATCTCATAATTTTACCTTAAAAATGAAAAAAAATCAAAAAAAATACTCAAAAAATGGGTTAAGGAAAGGACTTTAGAGCATTTTTCCATTCAAGGGCGCGGAATGATTTGAAATATGGTATAATAAAAGGGAATTTCTAGAGAAAAGAGAAGATTATGTCAAATTATGCCATTATTTTAGCAGCGGGTAAAGGGACTCGCATGAAATCTGATTTGCCAAAAGTGTTGCACAAGGTTGCAGGTATTTCCATGCTGGAACATGTTTTCCGTAGTGTGGGAGCTATCCAGCCTGAAAAGACAGTAACAGTTGTGGGACACAAGGCAGAATTGGTTGAAGAGGTCTTGGCTGGACAGACAGAATTTGTGACTCAATCTGAACAGTTAGGAACTGGTCATGCAGTTATGATGACAGAGCCAATCTTAGAAGGTTTGTCAGGTCACACCTTGGTCATCGCAGGAGATACTCCGTTAATCACAGGTGAAAGCTTGAAAAACTTGATTGATTTCCATATCAATCATAAAAATGTGGCCACTATCTTGACTGCTGAAACAGATAATCCTTTCGGATATGGACGAATTGTTCGTAATGACAATGCTGAGGTTCTTCGCATTGTTGAACAAAAGGATGCCACAGATTTTGAAAAGCAAATCAAGGAAATCAATACTGGAACATATGTTTTTGACAACGAGCGTTTGTTTGAGGCTTTGAAAAATATCAATACCAACAATGCTCAAGGTGAATATTATATTACAGACGTCATTGGAATTTTCCGTGAAGCTGGTGAAAAAGTTGGTGCTTATACTTTGAAAGATTTTGATGAGAGTCTTGGTGTAAACGACCGTGTGGCTCTTGCGACAGCTGAGTCAGTTATGCGCCGTCGCATCAATCATCAGCACATGGTCAATGGAGTTAGCTTTGTCAACCCAGAAGCAACTTATATCGATATTGATGTTGAGATTGCGCCCGAAGTTCAAATCGAAGCCAACGTTACCTTGAAAGGGCAAACGAAAATTGGTGCTGAGACTGTTTTGACAAATGGAACTTATGTGGTGGATAGCACTATCGGAGCAAGAGCTGTCATTACCAATTCTATGATTGAGGAAAGTAGTGTTGCAGACGGTGTGACAGTCGGTCCTTATGCTCACATTCGTCCAGGTTCAAGTCTGGGTGCCCAAGTTCATATTGGAAACTTTGTTGAGGTGAAAGGTTCTTCTATCGGCGAGAATACTAAGGCTGGTCATTTGACTTATATCGGAAACTGTGAAGTGGGTAGCAAGGTTAATTTTGGTGCAGGAACTATTACAGTCAACTATGACGGCAAAAACAAATACAAAACAGTCATTGGTAACAATGTCTTTGTTGGTTCAAATTCAACCATTATTGCGCCAGTAGAACTTGGTGACAATTCCCTCGTTGGTGCTGGTTCAACGATTACTAAAGATGTTCCAGTGGATGCTATTGCTATTGGTCGCGGTCGTCAGGTCAATAAAGACGAATATGCAACACGCCTTCCTCATCATCCTAAGAATCAGTAGGAGTCTATCATGGAATTTGAAGAAAAAACGCTTAGCCGAAAAGAAATCTATCAAGGACCAATATTTAAACTGGTTCAAGATCAGGTTGAATTACCAGAAGGAAAGGGAACTGCCCAACGGGATTTGATTTTCCACAATGGAGCTGTTTGTGTTTTAGCTGTAACGGATGAGCAAAAACTTATCTTGGTCAAGCAGTACCGCAAAGCCATCGAGGCTGTCTCTTACGAAATTCCAGCCGGAAAATTAGAAGTAGGAGAAAATACAGACCCTGTAGCAGCTGCCCTTCGTGAATTAGAGGAAGAAACAGCCTATACAGGGAAGTTAGAACTCTTGTATGACTTTTATTCAGCTATTGGCTTTTGTAATGAAAAATTAAAACTATACCGAGCAAGTGATTTGAAAAAGGTGGAAAATCCGCGTCCCCAGGATGAGGATGAAACATTGGAAGTTCTTGAAGTGAGCTTAGAAGAAGCCAAGGAATTAATCCAATCAGGTCATATCTGTGATGCCAAGACGATTATGGCTGTTCAGTATTGGGAATTGCAGAAAAAATAGAGGAGGTCAGTATGGGTAAACCTTTATTAACGGATGAAATAATCGAAAGAGCTAATAGAGGAGAAAAAATTTCAGGTCCCCCTTTGCTAGATGATGAGGAAACTAAGATTTTACAAACATCTTCTTCCCGTTTTGGTTATGCCAATCCTAAGGAACATGGCTTTAGTCAGGAAACCTTGAAGATTCAGGTCGAACCGTCTATTCATAAAAGCCGTCGCATTGAAAATACCAAGAGAAATATCTTCAATTCTAAATTGAATAAAATCTTATTCGCAGTCATTTTTCTCTTGATTTTGCTTGTCTTAGCAATGAAACTTTTGTAATGGAAAAGGAATTGAAATGAAAATAGGAATTATTGCGGCTATGCCAGAAGAACTGGCGTATCTGGTCCAGCATTTAGACAATGCTCAAGAGCAAGTTGTTTTGGGGAATATCTATCATACAGGAACCATTGCATCTCATGAAGTCGTTCTTGTAGAAAGTGGAATTGGTAAGGTCATGTCTGCTATGAGTGTGGCGATTTTGGCTGATCATTTCCAAGTGGATGCTCTAATTAATACAGGATCAGCTGGGGCAGTAGCAGAAGGTATTGCTGTTGGGGATGTTGTGATTGCTAACAAATTAGCCTATCATGATGTGGATGTCACAGCTTTTGGCTATGCTTATGGACAAATGGCGCAACAACCGCTTTATTTCGAATCAGATAAGACCTTTGTTGCTAAAATCCAAGAGAGTTTATCTCAATTGGACCAGAACTGGCATCTTGGTTTGATTGCTACAGGAGATAGTTTTGTTGCAGGAAATGATAAGATAGAAGTGATTAAGTCCCATTTTCCAGAAGTTTTAGCTGTTGAGATGGAGGGGGCAGCTATTGCTCAAGCAGCGCATGCCCTTAATCTCCCAGTCTTAGTCATCCGAGCTATGAGTGACAATGCCAATCATGAAGCAAACATCTCTTTTGATGAGTTTATTATCGAAGCTGGACGTCGCTCTGCCCAAGTCTTATTAGCCTTTTTGAAGGCCTTAGATTAAGTGGAAATTTGACAGTTTTTCTAGCTTATGATAAGATTTAAGTAAAGAAAAGCTAGAAAACGTTTCAGAGGATATTATGAGTATTGAAATGACCGTCAGTGAGATTGCAGAGGTCTTAGGATTATCTCGCCAAGCAATCAATAACCGTGTCAAAGAATTACCAGAAGAAGACACAGATAAAAATGACAAAGGGGTAACAGTAGTTACCAGAAGTGGCTTGATTAAGCTAGAAGAAATCTATAAAAAAACGATTTTTGAAGATGAGCCTGTCAGTGAAGATGTCAAGCAACGTGAACTGATGGAGATTCTGGTTGATGAGAAGAATGCAGAAATTCTTCGTCTCTATGAACAATTAAAAGCCAAGGATCGTCAGTTATCAGAAAAAGACGAGCAGATGCGTATCAAAGACCGTCAGATTGCTGAGAAAGACAAACAACTCGATCAGCAGCAACAATTGACCCTTCAAGCAATGAAGGATCAAGAAAATCTTAAGCTAGAGCTGGACCAAGCAAAAGAAGAAGTCCAATCCACTAAGAAAGGCTTTTTTGCTCGTTTATTTGGAGGATAATCAAGGAGCTGTTTAGGTTAAATGCTAACCTGATGGCTTCTTTTATTTCTAAATAGTATAGTTGCTCAAGTAATACTTAATGAAAATCAAAGAGCAAACTAGGAAACTAGCCGCAGGCTGTACTTGAGTACGGCAAGGCGACGTTGACGTGGTTTGAATTAGTATAAAATAACAGTATAGGAGAGGTATAGAATGGAACGATTAGAAGATTACATTGCTTTCGATTTAGAATTTAATCAGCATGAAGGGCAAACACACTTGATTCAAGTATCGGCAGTGCGTTTTAGAGATGGTCAGGAAATCAATGCCTATGATTCCTATGTCCATACCAGTGTGCCTCTAAAGAGTTTTATCAATGGTTTGACTGGGATTACAGCTGAGACCTTAAAAGATGCTCCTCCAGTGGAGAAAGTTATAAAAGATTTCCAAGAGTTTGTGGGTTCTTTACCTATGGTAGGCTACAATGCTGCTAAAAGTGATCTACCTATTTTAGCGGATCATGGTTTAGACTACAGCCAGCAGTATAAGGTAGATTTGTATGATGAAGCTTTTGAACGTCGGAGTTCGGATTTACATGGTATTGCCAATCTCAAATTGCAAACCGTTGCCTCGTTTCTTGGATTTCAAGGTCAGTCTCATAATAGCTTAGAGGATGCTCGGATGACGGCGCGTGTTTACGAGTCCTTTCTAGAGTCAGACCAAGCTAGAGAATTGTTAGAGACAGAAAGTAGTCTTTCAAACAATCCTTTTGGAGGCTTGGATTTGTCTCAATTATTTGACTAGGAGTGCCTATGAAACCTGAAAAACCTAAAAATCTAGGTTTTAAGCAGATATACTTTAATCTAGATAAAATACTTTTTCTATTTTTCTTGACTTTTATGATGATTGAGTTTGTCTGGTTACCGTCAAATTCTTGGATTGCTGGACTTTTGCTCCGTCAGACAGGTTATCTCTTTCTATCCTACAACAATATTTTTGCCATTATAAAGGGTTCGCCATTTATTAGTCTTGCTTTATTTATTTTGGTAATCGTTAATTTATTGATCGCCTATTACCAGATAGGACTTCTCTTTATCGGAGCCCGGCACCTCCTCTATCATGAAAAGAGAACTTTGCTAGAGTACAGTCGTAAGGTCTTTCGCCAAAGTTTCTTGTTTATGAAGCAAGCGACACTTTCCAAGATAGCCTTTATCTTTTTTTATGTCATGATGCTCTTTCCATTGATTCGAAAGATTTTAAAGATTTACTACCTAAATAAAATTGTCATTCCGGACTTTATCGTTGATTATGTGGAAGACAAGTATTGGCTAGTAGGTATAGTGGTTACTATTCTGGCTTTACTTCTATTTTATATTTCAGTGCGTTTGATGTTTGCCCTACCTCAGCTTTTATTTGAGAAGAAAACAGTCAAAGAAGCAGTCAGATACAGTCTAGAAAAGACAAGAAAGCACTCCTGGTTTTATACTTGGAACTTGCTTTGGATTGTCGTCAAAACCTACCTATTTTTCATTCTTTTATTGATTCCAATCTTGGCAAGTCAGGCACTGATGGATGGTTTGACCCATAAGGAATCTCTTGTACTGGGAATTATCAACTTTGTCTTGATTAAGAATTTCCACTATATAGCCTTGACTTACTTTCTCATTAAGTTTGTTTCCTTCTTAACAGGAGAAGAACTAGAAATTACACCAAGGAGAAAGAAAGACCACTGGATGAGATGGGGAGTGATGGGCTGTGCTTGTATCTTTTTCACTCTTGAGGGTTATGTTTATTTAGAAGCTCCAGTCGCTAATAAACCTTTAATCATTTCTCACAGGGGAGTATCTAATAAGAATGGTGTGCAAAATACCGTTCAATCACTAGAAAAAACCGCTCAGTTATCTCCAGATTTCGTTGAGACAGATGTTCAGGAAACAAAAGATGGCCAGTTTGTCATGATGCATGATGCCAATATCAAAAATTTGACAGGTGTTAATGCTAATCCACAGGATCTAACTTTGAAAGAATTAACCAAACTTGATATTTCAGAAAATGGTTATCATAGCAAGGTGTCTAGTTTCGATGACTATCTCAATAAAGCCAATGAATTACATCAAAAACTTCTTATTGAGATTAAAACCAGTCGAAAAGATAGCCCAGATATGATGAAACGATTTATGGAAAAATATGGAACGGTTCTTAAGCAGAATGGTCATCAAATGCAATCTTTAGACTACCATGTGATTGATCAGGTGATAGCCTACGATTCTCAAATTCCAGTCTATTTCATCCTACCTTATAATAGTATTTTTCCAAGAACCAAGGCTACAGGTTACACCATGGAGTATTCAACTTTAGATGAAAATTTTGTCAACAAGCTTTGGAATACAGATCAGAAATTGTACGTTTGGACCATCAATAGTTCAGAGTCCTTTGATAAATCAGTTCATTTGGGAGCTGATGGCATGATAACGGATGATTTGGAAATGATTCAAGATCAAGTTACCATTGCCCAAGAAGACCCAGAGTATACTGAATTGCTTTTCAAACAGGCCATGGAATTCTTTAATTTTTAGTAAGCAAAAAGAGGAACAGTTGTTCCTCCCACGATAGGCAAGTATTCATTTGAATGCTTGTTTTTTTAATGCTTAGAATGGCAATTTCCCAGCGAACGCACCCAGTTTTTTCTTTGTAGTTTCATCAATTTGTTCAAGAGCAGAGTTGATGGCTTGAACGGTCATATCAGAAAGAGTTTCAAGGTCTTCTGGGTCAACGACAGCTGGATTGAAGTCAATGCTGACAACTTTTTTGTCACCTGTTAAGGTCGCTTGGACAAGGTCTTGAGCAGATTTGCCAACAAATTGCATAGCAGCAAGTTCAGCTTGGCTTTGTTCCATTTGTTTTTGAAGTTTTTGTGCTTGGCGCATCATGTTTTGCATGTTCATCATGGTGATTTATAGTTTCCTTTTATCTTATTTTCCTTTTTATTTTATCAATTTTGGGGTTAAAAGTCTAATCTTTTTCTGAGAGAATCTAAGAATTGTGCTTGGCAGTGGAAAATAAAAGTAGATTTCCTGCGAAACAAAATATGATACAATAAAACTATGAATTATGAAGTAAGTAAACAATTAACTGATGCACGATTTAAGCACCTTGTTGGTGTTCAGCTCACTACTTTTGAAGAGATGTTAGCTGTGTTAAAAACAGTTTATCAACTTAAACACGCAAAATGTGGACGAACCCCTAAGTTAAGCATAGAAGACCTCCTCATGGCTACTCTCCAATACATGCGAGAATACCGCACTTATGAACAAATTACGGCTGATTTTAGCATTCACGAAAGCAACTATTATTCAAAGTGGCTTTACGATTTCAAAAACTCATCTTAGTGCTGAGGATACGGTGATTGTGGATGCAACAGAGGTAAAAATCAATCGTCCTAAAAAATCAACTAGCCAATTATTCTGGTAAAAAGAAATGTCATGCTATGAAGGCTCAGGCGATTGTCACAAGCCAAGGGAGAATTGTTTCTTTGGATATTGCAGTGATCTATTGCCATGATATGAAGTTGTTCAAAATGAGTCGCAGAAATATCGGACAAGCTGGTAAAATCTTGGCAGACAGTGGTTATCAAGGGATCATGAAGATGTATTCACAAGCGCAAATTCCGAGGAAATCAAGAAAACTTAAGCCACTAACTCTTGAAGATAAATCCTATAATCATGTGCTATCTAAAGAGAGAATCAAGGTTGAGAATATTTTGGCCAAGGTAAAAACGTTTAAAATGTTTTCAACAACCTATCGAAATCGACGTAAACGATTTGGATTACGAATGAATTTGATTGCTGGAATTATCAACTGTGAACTAGAATTCTAGTTTCGCAGGAAGTCTAATAAAAAAACTTTGTACTCTGAAAAGCATCGTGTGGCTAGCTAGAGTGCAAAGTTTTTTTAACTATCATGCTTTCCTTAAGAATCATTTCAAAATATGATATAATAAGAATAAATTGGAAATAGGAAATTATTTTCATTATATTTTCAAAACTCCATTAATAAAATAGGCAAAGACAAGATTAGAAAGTGAATATTCCGATGTCTTCTTACAAAAAGGTCTCTCTTTCTGAGATCAATCAATCTATTGAAACTCCGAATAACAATCATTTTTGGCAGAATCTAAAAGCATTTTTAGGGCCTGGAGCTCTTGTAGCAGTTGGTTATATGGATCCTGGAAACTGGATTACCAGTGTGGTTGGAGGTGCTTCCTACAAGTATAGTCTCTTATTCGTTATTTTGATTTCATCCATCATCGCCATGCAGCTACAACAGATGGCTGGAAAGCTCGGTATCGTGACGAGGATGGATTTAGCGCAGGCAACAGCTCATCATTCCCCCAAGTGGCTCCGCTATAGTCTATGGGTGATTTTAGAATTAGCTTTAATGGCGACAGACTTGGCTGAGGTTATAGGTTCAGCAATTGCCTTAAATCTTTTGTTTAAAATACCGATTATGGTCGCGATACTTCTAACCGTTTTAGATGTATTTCTTTTGCTTTTGTTGATGAAGTTTGGCTTCAAGAAGATTGAAGCTATTGTTACAACCCTTATCTTAACCATATTAGGTATCTTTTCTTATCTAGTGGCTTTATCCAATCCAAGTATGCAGGGGATTTTTGGTGGCTATTTACCGACTTCCACTTTATTTGAAAGTCCCTTGCCAGGACATGAGAGTCAACTGACTTTGGCTTTAGGGATTGTGGGAGCAACAGTCATGCCCCATAATCTCTATCTCCATTCATCCCTATCTCAAACAAGAAAAATCAACCATAAGGATAAGAAAGATATACGAAAAGCTATCCGTTTTATGACCTGGGACTCAAATCTTCAGTTGTCCCTAGCCTTTGTTGTCAATTCCTTGCTTCTTATTTTAGGGGCCTCCCTCTTTTTTGGCCATGCATCTGAAATTTCAGCTTTCTCTCAAATGTACAATGCTTTACAGGATTCGACAATAGCAGGAGCGATAGCCAGCTCAACTCTGTCAACTTTGTTTGCTTTAGCTCTTTTAGCAAGTGGCCAAAATTCTACTATTACAGGTACTTTGACTGGCCAGATCGTTATGGAAGGTTTCTTGCATCTGAAATTACCACAGTGGATTATCCGTGTCGGAACACGGATTTTTGCCTTGCTCCCTGTGATGATAGTCGCTGTCTTGTTTGGGCATCAAGAAAAGACCTTAGATCAGTTATTGGTCTATTCACAGGTCTTTCTTTCAATCGCTCTTCCATTCTCAATTTTTCCCTTAATTTATCTGACTTCTAAGAAGTCAGTGATGGGAGAATTTACCAATGCCAAGTGGAACACAATCCTAGGCTACGTAGTTTCAATCATCTTGACCATTCTCAATATCAAGCTTCTTTTCGATATTTTTTAACCCCGTTTGAAATCAATTATAGTGTCAGCGTGATGGTTGACAAATAGAAAGTAGTAGTGATTGGTTCATAAAAAGAAGAAAAAAAGAACAGTCGAAACTGTTCTTTTTATCATTATTTGAGACCGTATTTTTTGTTGAAACGATCCACGCGTCCATCTGCTTGAGTGAACTTTTGACGTCCAGTGTAGAATGGGTGTGAGTCTGATGAAATTTCCACACGGATCAATGGGTAAGTTTCGCCTTCGAACTCAACTGTTTCATTAGAGCGTTTTGTTGAACCGCTAAGGAATTGGTAACCAGTAGTTGTGTCCATGAAGACAACTGGGCGATATTCTGGATGGATATCTTTTTTCATTTTGCAATATTTCCTTTCTGCCATGGTCTCTTTGCGAGCCATAGATTGTTACCATACTAGTCTATCAGATTATGAAAAGTTTGGCAAGTATTTTATCAGTTTTTAAGCAAGTTTTTTAACTTTTGATAGATGATTTCGTTTTCCTCTAGGCTATAGGAATTAGCACCACTTGCTAGAGGGTGGCCTCCACCATCATGTTCCTTGGCAATTTCATTGATAGGATGGATTTTACTGCGTAAGCGGACACGGTAGTGGCCATCAGCCTGCTCCACAAAAATTCCCCAGAGACTCACACTGTCAATACGTCCAGGTGCACCGACAATGGCTGCAGTTTCAGCATCGGTGACATTGAATCGTTTTAAGATTTCCTGACTCAGGATAACGCGAGCTGCGCCATTTTCATCCACTTCCAGATGGTCGTAAATGTAGCCTTGAAGTTTAGCAATTTTGTAGCTCATAGTATCCATTTTACGAGTGAGAGCCGCAAAGTCAAAGTTATGTTCTCTCAGATAAGCAGCCAGGTGAAGAGTCCGTGCAGTCGTAGAAGGATAAAGGAAGCGACCTGTATCACCGACAATTCCTGCAAAGAGCAACTCCGCAGCACGATCTGACAAGGCTAGTTGGGTTGTTTGGGCAAATAGAGTGATCATCTCGCTAGCACTACTTGAACTAGTATCGACCCAAGATAGGTCACCATATACATCATCATTTGGATGGTGGTCAATCTTAATGAGAAAATCACCTTGACTATAGCGCTTATCATCGATACGAGCAGTATTCGCCGTATCACAGACGATGACAAGGGCACCTTGGTAGGCACTATCTTCAACAAGATCCATTTCAGCCATCCAAGTAAGAGTTGGTTCATCAAAACCAACAGCTTTGATGGTTTTTTCTGGGAAATGATGTTTGAGAAGAGCTTTTAATCCCACCTGACTTCCCAAGGCATCTGGGTCAGGTTTCATATGACGGTGAATGATAATCGTGTCGTATTCTTTAATTTTTTCTAAAATTTGATGGCAAATTTCCATAAATAACCTCAATTCTTTCTCATTTCATTGTAGCACAAGAATTTTTATTTTTAAAATGAAAAAGATGTGATATAATGGAGAAAGATAAATTGAGGAGGACGATATGGCATTAGCAAAAATTGTATTTGCCAGTATGACCGGTAATACCGAAGAAATTGCAGATATTGTAGCAGACAAATTACGTGACTTGGGCTTGGATGTCGATGTTGATGAATGTACAACTGTTGACGCTTCAGACTTCTTGGAAGCAGATATCGCTATCGTTGCGACCTATACTTATGGTGATGGTGAATTGCCAGATGAGATGATGGACTTCTACGAAGACCTTGCAGATCTCAACTTGAATGGCAAAATCTACGGAGTGGTTGGTTCAGGAGATACCTTCTACGATGAATTCTGTAAGGCTGTCGATGACTTTGATCGTGTCTTTGTTTCAACAGGGGCAGAAAAAGGTTCAGAGTGTGTTAAAGTTGATCTTTCTGCTGAGGAAGAAGACATTGAACGCTTGGAACAATTCGCAGAAGAATTGGCTGCTAAAGTAGGATAAGCATAAAAGTGCGCTGATGTAATCAATCAGTGCATTTTTCTTATCGAGATTTGGGATTTTACTAGCCTATTTGGTGGCTTTTTGATACAATAATTCAAATAAAGGAGGAGACTGTATGGATTTAGATATTATTCGTCAAGAAATTGATCAGATCGACGACCAAATTGTCAAACTGTTAGAAGAAAGAATGCATTTAGTTGAAGGGGTTGTCGCTTATAAGAAGGCTTCAGGGAAACCGATTTTAGATACCAAGAGAGAAGCAGTTATTTTTGAAAAGGTCAGAAATCGTGTAGAAGACAAGCGCTATCAGGAGACTATTGTCTCAACATTTTCGGACATACTCAAACGTTCGCGTGATTATCAGGATCAAAACATCAAATGAAAAAAGAACAATTTTATCCGCTAGGGATTTTTCTAGCTGCCATGTTGGGCGGACTGGTTCGCTACCTGGTTTCCACTTGGTTACCAGCCAGTCCAGATTTTCCTTGGGGCACCCTTCTTGTCAACTATCTGGGTATTTTCTGCTTGGTTTATCTTGTCAAGGGCTATTTGGTCTATAAGGGAACCAGTAAAGGCGTTATTTTAGCTCTGGGGACGGGCTTTTGTGGCGGTTTAACAACCTTTTCCAGTCTCATGCTTGATGCTGTGAAACTGCTTGATACAGGGCGTTATCTTAGCCTAGTCTTGTATCTCATTTTAAGCGTGGGTGGAGGCCTGCTCTTGGCTTACTATTTGGGGAGGAAGAAATGGTAATCGTCTATCTTGCAATTGCTTGTGGCTTCGGAGCTTTAGTGCGCTATTTTTTTTCCCGCTATAATCAAGCTTCTAAATTCCCACTCGGAACGCTAATAGCCAATCTTTTGGGTTGTTTTTTAATTGGATTATTCTACAATCATGTGGAGTCTAAGGAAGTCTATGCTATTTTAGCAACAGGATTTTGTGGCGGTTTAACGACTTTTTCGACCTTGAATGATGAACTTCAAAGACTGTTAAGCGATAAGAAGTTTTTTTACGTTTACCTGATTTTGACCTATCTAGGTGGTTTGGTTGCGATTTTTTTAGGAATTCTGCTATAAATTTCTTTACTTTTTTATGGAAATTTGGTAAACTGTATCTTGTGTGTAATGGACGCACAAAAATACAGTTTATCCGCTGAGGAAGTTTCCTCAAGATTGACAAAGATAGGAGAATAAAATGAATCCATTAATCCAAAGCTTGACTGAAGGTCAACTTCGTACAGATATCCCATCATTCCGTCCTGGTGACACTGTTCGTGTACACGCGAAAGTTGTCGAAGGTAACCGTGAACGTATCCAGATTTTTGAAGGTGTTGTTATCGCACGTAAAGGTGCTGGCATCTCAGAAAACTACACAGTTCGTAAAATCTCTAACGGTGTAGGTGTTGAGCGTATCTTCCCAATCCACACTCCACGTGTTGAAAAAATCGAAGTTGTTCGTTACGGTAAAGTACGTCGTGCGAAATTGTACTACTTGCGTGCTCTTCAAGGTAAAGCAGCTCGTATCAAAGAAATCCGTCGTTAATTCGACTAAAAAACTCTGCTTTTCAGCAGAGTTTTTATCTAGCTCCCTTAGTTCAATGGATATAACAACTCCCTCCTAAGGAGTAGTTGCAGGTTCGATTCCTGCAGGGGGCAGTAAATCAATCAAAAAGCACTGAATGGTCAGTGTTTTTTCTTGTCCAAAAATGAAAACCATTTCAGATGAAAACGGAGGTGTGGTATAATAGTAGAAAGTATATATACTTTTCTAATCGGGTTTCTATCGTTCTAATAGGATAGAATTAAGTATTACAATCTAAGCTTTGGAGAAGGATTATTATTACTTGTTCTTTTTAATACTCACTTTAAGAAAGATTCTATTTTTATGATAAAAAAATTTGCTTTAATACTAATTTCTTTTTTTACAATCCTGTTATTTTTCATTGGACCAACTCACGCAGATCTAGTGATACCAGATAGGCCTTCTAATGGTATTTATGATCCAAACCATTATTTATCAGAGGTTGTTTCAGATAAAATAATAGAATTAAATGGTAAATCGGATACTCAAATTGGTATTTATATTGTTGAGAGTTTAAATGGTGAATCTTTAGAAAAGTCAGCCAATACGATTGCCAGATCTTGGAAAATTGGCTATTCGGATTCAAATAAGGGTGCATTATTATTGATTGCTATAAAAGATAGAAAGTTTCGTATTGAAACTTCTAATAACCTAGCTACTATATTGACTGATACAAAAGCTAGGGAAATCTTAGATGCCTCTCGTGATAAGATGCGAGCCAAAGACTATGATGGAGCTGTGATTGATATAATCCAAAACATATCCAATCAAGATTATGACTTAGCTGATGCACCTGTAGTGGAGAGAAATTATTTTTATGAAGTCCCTAAAGCTATATGGGAACTAGTAGTAGAAATTCTTGATCATTTCGGTGTAATTTTTATGATTTCTTTTTTTGTACTTTTTCTTACAGAAGGTAGGGTTTCGGGTAGGAAACGGAGATCTAATAAATTCTATTATGGTAAGGATAAATTATACCCTTATGATAAAGATTTTATAAATGATGGTTCTTGGTCACAAAAAGCATTAACAGCTTACCATATTAAAAATTCAGATCAGTATCATAATGAGAGTAGTAGTGATTCCTCATCGCCTTGGTCGAGTGATGATTGGTCAGGTGGTGGTTTTGATGCTGGTGGATCATCAAGTGATTGGTAATTTAGCTTATTTAATAGTGAGTTACCTACCTTGATCATTTAAAAAAATGATGGTATAGAAAATTCTTGATTTGGGAAAAACCGCTCAACTGAGCGGTTTTCGTCTATTCATACCCTTTTACAGTACCCATGTACGGATGGCATGGGCAACGCCGGATTCATCATTTGTTTTGGTGATGTATTTTGCGATTTTCTTGATTTCTGGATTTCCATTTTCCATGACAACTGGATTGCCAACGACTTCCAGCATGGCACGGTCATTTTCTTCGTCACCGATCGCCATGGTTTCATCTTTGGTCAATCCTAGTTTTTCAGCTAAGTGAGTTATGGCTGAACCCTTATCTACATTCTTTTTAAGGAGTTCGAGGTAGAAAGGAGCCGATTTGTTGATGGAGTAGCGTTCGTAAAATTCTGCTGGGATTTTTTCAATGGCAGCATCGAGAATCTCAGGTTCATCGATGAACATACATTTAACGATTTCCTTGTCAGCCATTTCTTCAGGGGTGCGGTAGAAGATAGGCATGCTGACGAGGGTTGATTCGTGCACAGTGTATTTTCCGATATTGCGATTTGCAGTGTAGATACCATCCTTAGTAATAGCATGCATGTGAACACCGAGCTTGCGACTGAGGAATTCCATATCCAGATAATCCTCATAGGTTAAGGATTCGCTGATAATCTCATGTCCAGTAGCAGTTTCTTGGACAAGGGCACCGTTGAAGGTCACCACATAGTCACCCTCGTCTCTCAACTGCAAGTCGTCCAGAAGTTTGGCAACACCTGCGATAGGGCGGCCAGTTGCAATTACGACTTTGACACCAGCTTCTTTGGCATCTTGGATGGCAGAAAAGACTTTAGGAGTGATTTCCTTTTGGCTATTGACTAGGGTTCCGTCGATATCAACGGCAATTAGTTTAATACTCATAAATTTCCTCTTCTAGTTTTTATTTGGGGTAAAATGATCGTTCTCAATCAAGTGTAAAAATTGCTGGGTGATGCTTGCGAAGATGCTGTTTTGATCCAACATTTCTTTTGGGAAATAGAAACGATTATCTCCGTGGCGACTGCCAGCAAGAGATTGGACGATAGGAGACAGGCTAGAGAGTTCGGCCAGTTCTCCATTTTTTTGTAAAATCTCAATCTGTGTCCTTGGATTTTCAGATTCGGGACGATAGATATCATAAGGGAGGTCAAAATTCTTATGAATGGCAGTGTAGTAGTCGGGATCAAAGCCAATGTCCTCAACCAATTTTCTCATGCTGGCGAGTTGGTCTTGGTCTTCTTGTGAAAAAGTAATGGATTTAAAGACCTTGCGGTTGACAAAGCGCTGTGATAAGTCTGCTAAAATCTTGTCAGGACTGGTCATCCAGAGCTGGAAGTAGGTATTCATCACACCATCATCCAGAGCAAGATAGTCAGACAAGGTCACATTTTTTTCAAAGAATGGCAGGAGGTGTGGGGAAGTTCGTGCAAAGAAGTCTTTGTCCTCAGGATAGAGTTCCTTGGCGCGTTTGAGGAGATTCTGTAGGAGAACTTCCATGGCGCGTGTTGCTGGGTGGAAATAAACCTGCATGTACATCTGGTAGCGACTGAGAACATAGTCTTCGATGGCGTGCATGCCATTGCGCTGAAAGGCGATACCATTTTCGACAGGACGAATGACACGCAAGATCCGAGTCAGGTCAAATTCCCCATAAGAAGCTCCTGTAAAATAGGAGTCGCGCAAGAGATAGTCCATGCGGTCCGCATCAATCTGACTAGAAATGAGTTGCACAACCTGTTTGTTAGGGTAGGTATGGTCTATGACACTGGCAACCTTTTCTGGAAAATCTGGCGCCACTTGTAGCAGGACTTGGTGAATCTCCGTTTCAGGACTTTGGATAATCTCCTGAGTAATGGCTTCGTGGTCTGTATCAAAGAGATGTTCAAAAGTATGGGAGTAGGCACCATGTCCAAGGTCATGTAGGAGAGCAGCGGTCATGGTCAAGAGAGACTCGGCAGGATTCCATTCTTCAGGATATTTTTCTTCAAAAATCTCTGTGATACGTCGTGCAATTTCATAGACTCCTAGACAGTGAGAGAAGCGACTATGTTCTCCACCGTGGAAGGTATAACTGGAAGTTCCCAGTTGCTTGATTCGACGCAAACGCTGAAATTCTTTTGTATTAATCAAGTCATAGATGATTTGATTATTGACATGGATGTAGTTGTGAATTGGGTCACGGAATACTTTTTCGTTCATATGACCATTATAGCAAAATCCTGCTCTTTTTGGTAAAATAGTAGGATAAGAGACAAGAAAGAGGACCTGATGTGAAGATTCGGATGCGAAATACCATTCAGTTTGATGAACAGTTGGAAGTGGTTGACCAACTCTATGATGTAGAAGTGCATGAAAAGGGAGATTATAGCTACCTGCTTTTCTATAATGAGGAAAAGGAAAAAGTGGTTATTAAATTTCATAGCCAAGAACTGGTGATGAGCCGATTTTCCAATCCCAAGACCATTATGCGCTTCCTAAAGGATAGTGATAGTTTAGCCTATATTCCTACACCTATGGGCATGCAAGAATTTGTTATCCAAACCAGTCGCTATGAAGTTGATGGGCAAAAGATTCATTTAGATTATCAACTACAAAATCAAGAGGGACATTCCTTTGCCAGCTATCAATTGGAAATTACTTGGGGCTAGTCTCATGTCTTTTTCAAATTTAGCTAGCTATCTTCTTGGATTGGCTTCCTAGTGTGGTAGATTAGGCTAATTTTTGGTATAATAAAAGTTATGGAAATTGAAAAAACCAATCGAATGAATGCGCTCTTTGAATTTTATGCGGCGCTTTTGACAGATAAGCAAATGAATTATATCGAGCTCTACTACGCTGATGATTACAGCCTTGCTGAAATTGCCGAGGAGTTTGGTGTCAGTCGTCAGGCTGTCTATGATAATATCAAGCGGACAGAAAAGATTCTGGAAGATTATGAGATGAAACTGCACATGTACTCGGACTACATTGTTCGCAGTCAGATTTTTGACCAGATTTTGGAGCACTATCCCAAGGATGACTTTCTGCAGGAGCAGATAGAAATTTTAACAAGCATTGATAATAGAGAATAAGAGGAAGAAACATGGCATTTGAAAGTTTAACAGAACGTTTGCAGAACGTTTTTAAAAATCTACGTAAAAAAGGAAAAATCTCTGAGGCTGATGTTCAAGAGGCAACCAAAGAGATTCGCTTGGCCTTGCTTGAGGCTGACGTTGCCTTACCTGTTGTAAAGGACTTTATCAAGAAAGTTCGTGAACGTGCAGTCGGACATGAGGTCATTGATACCCTTAATCCTGCCCAACAAATTATTAAAATCGTTGATGAGGAACTGACTGCTGTTTTAGGTTCTGATACGGCTGAGATTATCAAGTCACCTAAGATTCCGACGATTATCATGATGGTCGGTTTGCAGGGGGCTGGTAAAACAACTTTTGCTGGTAAATTGGCCAACAAACTCAAGAAAGAAGAAAATGCCCGTCCTTTGATGATTGCGGCGGATATCTATCGTCCTGCTGCCATTGATCAGCTTAAAACATTGGGGCAACAGATTGATGTTCCAGTTTTTGCACTTGGAACAGAAGTACCAGCTGTTGAGATTGTACGTCAAGGTTTGGAGCAAGCTCAGGCCAATCATAATGACTATGTCTTGATTGATACGGCAGGTCGTTTGCAGATTGATGAGCTTTTGATGAATGAACTTCGTGACGTAAAAGCATTGGCTCAACCAAACGAAATTCTGCTCGTCGTTGATGCCATGATTGGTCAAGAAGCTGCCAATGTTGCGCGTGAGTTTAATGCTCAGTTAGAAGTTACTGGGGTCATCCTTACCAAGATTGATGGCGATACTCGTGGTGGTGCGGCTCTATCTGTTCGTCACATTACTGGAAAACCAATCAAGTTCACTGGTACAGGTGAAAAGATTACGGACATTGAAACCTTCCACCCAGACCGTATGTCTAGCCGTATCCTTGGCATGGGGGATATGCTCACTTTGATTGAGAAAGCTTCTCAAGAATACGATGAGCAAAAAGCCCTTGAAATGGCTGAGAAGATGCGTGAAAACACCTTTGATTTCAATGATTTCATTGATCAATTGGATCAGGTGCAAAACATGGGGCCGATGGAAGACTTGCTCAAGATGATTCCAGGTATGGCCAACAATCCAGCCCTTCAAAACATGAAGGTAGATGAGCGTCAGATTGCTCGCAAACGTGCTATTGTGTCTTCAATGACACCTGAAGAACGTGAAAATCCAGATTTGTTAAATCCAAGCCGTCGCCGTCGTATCGCTGCTGGTTCTGGAAATACTTTTGTTGAGGTCAATAAATTCATCAAGGACTTTAACCAGGCTAAACAGCTCATGCAGGGTGTCATGTCTGGGGATATGAACAAGATGATGAAGCAGATGGGAATCAATCCAAACAACCTTCCTAAAAATATGCCAAATATGGGAGGAATGGATATGTCTGCCCTTGAAGGAATGATGGGACAAGGTGGGATGCCTGACTTGTCAGCTCTCGGAGGGGCAGGAATGCCAGATATGAGCCAGATGTTTGGTGGAGGACTCAAAGGTAAAATCGGTGAATTTGCCATGAAACAGTCTATGAAACGTATGGCTAACAAAATGAAAAAAGCGAAGAAGAAACGTAAGTAAGACAAAGGAAGGCCGCAGAGCTTTCCTTTTTTAGAAAGAAGAAAAATGAGCACTTCCGTAATTGGAAATGCTCGTTTTTTGATGTATTTAGATTCTTAGTCTTTATTTTCGTATGGCAAGATTAAGTTCAAAATAATTCCTGTCATGGCTGATAGGGCAGTACCTGAAAGAGTAACTGGACCAAGTTTAAGGATAGCTCCTCCAAGTCCAAGTACCAACATAGCACTTGCGATGATTAGGTTACGCATTTGACTGAAGTCAACACGTTCTTTGATCAAGACTTTCAAACCGTTGCTGGCGATGACCCCATAGAGAAGGATTGACATACCACCAAGTACAGCATTTGGAATGGTTGAAATCAAGGCAGTAAATTTACCAAGGAAGCTAAGGGCAATCGCGATAAAGGCAGCGTTACGGATAACTGAGACAGAAGCGATACGAGTCATACCGATAACCCCTGTATTTTCTCCATAAGTTGTATTGGCTGGTCCACCAAGGAAGGCAGAAACTGAAGTTGCGATACCGTCACCAAGAAGAGTACGGTGAAGACCTGGTTCTTTCAAGAATTGACGGCCACAGATTTGACCCAAAACAGTATGGTCTCCGATGTGTTCAGAGATTGTTACGATAGCGATTGGCAAGATAGCGATAGTTTCTGGACCGAAGTAAAGATTGTATTCTTTAAAGGCACCACCTGTGCTAAATGGCAAGTAGAAACCAGGAATTTCGAACCAGTTGGCTTTAAGAACTGGTGTAAAGTCAACCAAGCCAAGGGTTAGTGCGAAGAGGTAACCACCGATAATGGCAAAGAGGAATGGAATGATTCGTAGGAAGCCTTTGCCTTTTGTATTGATAAAGGCAGCAATCAAGAAAGTAACAACTGCTACAAGAGCATTTTTCCAATTTCCATCAGCTACAAGACCAGCGTTAGTGACTGCTGAACCTGCAAGTCCAAGACCGATAACGATGATCATAGGTCCGATGATGATTGGTGGCAAGAGTTTATCAATCCACTTTGTACCCGCAAAACGAACACTTGCAGCCACAAGGACATAGACTAAACCAGTCAAGATAACCCCTGTTTGAGCAGCAGATACATCACCACCCATTTCTTTCATAGCCAGTGACATTGCTGTGATAAAGGCAAATGAAGAACCTAGATAAACGGGAACTTTAAAACCAGTTGAAATCATATAGATGAGTGTCCCGACACCTGAAGCAAAAAGAGCAACAGATACAGGCATTCCCAAAATCAATGGTACCAATATGGTCGCCCCAAACATGGCGAAAACGTGTTGGAAACTAAGGAGAATTCCTTTTCCAGCCGAAGGACGTTGGTCAACGTCTAGTAACAAATCAACAGTTGATTCTTGTTTCATATAAACCTCACTTTTGGGCATCAAAAAAGAGCCCATTATTTTACAGCAATAGGCCCTCAGAGTAAGACTTCTCTAAAATCTAGACTTTAAAGAGTTTCAAGTATTTCTGCGTCTTCGTCACCTCACGGGATGACATTAAAAACCTTTGCTTAGGATAGTATAGCAGAAAAAAATGATTTTGTAAATCATTTTTTCCCGAGCCTAAAAATAAAAGAGCGAGGCTAACTTTGTACTGACCCCAAAAAGTTAGACAATTAATTTAAGCAAAGGATTTAGTTCTGTATTGTACAGGGCTAAGTCCTTTTAGTTTTACCTTAATTCGTTTGTTGTTGTAGTAATCAATATAGTCTACAAT